>NZ_JBQDNB010000021.1:0-45745 GCF_052096715.1 Providencia sp. | reverse complement strand
TTCAAAAATTTCAAAAATTTCAAAAATTTCAAAAATTTCAAAAATTTCAAAAATTTCAAAAATTTCAAAAACATCAAAATTTTAAAAACCGTCAAAGCTTATCTTGTTATTTTAGCTCTCTGCTTTTTATTGTGATTTGTATGATTTTTTATATGGTGAGCTTGAATTCTCATTTTATGCCCCCAACTATTGGACTATCGATAAGTTAAAACTCTTCAATTAGATTAAAGATATAGAGGCCATTAATGAGTATGAAAGGACAGGAAACTCGCGGTTTCCAATCAGAAGTTAAACAACTGCTGCAATTGATGATCCACTCGCTTTATTCAAATAAAGAAATCTTTTTGCGTGAGCTTATATCAAATGCGTCAGACGCCGCAGATAAGCTGCGTTTTCGTGCACTTTCAAAACCTGAACTGTATGAAAATGATGGTGAATTGCATGTGCGCATCAGTGCCGATAAAGATAAAGGAACGTTAACAATCAGTGATAACGGTATCGGGATGAGCCGTGAAGAGGTGATTGATAATTTAGGGACTATTGCAAAATCGGGTACTAAATCATTTTTAGAATCATTAGGTAGTGACCAAGCCAAAGATAGCCAAATGATTGGGCAGTTTGGTGTTGGTTTCTATTCTGCGTTCATTGTGGCTGATAAAGTGACTGTACGCACCCGTGCGGCAGGTTCAGCCCCTGACCAAGGTGTTTTTTGGGAATCTGTTGGTGAAGGTGACTACACCATCGCTGATATCGAAAAAGAACAACGTGGTACAGAAATTACTTTGCATCTTCGAGAAGATGAAAAAGAATATTTAGATAACTGGCGCTTACGTTCAGTGATTAGCAAATATTCTGACCATATCGCATTGCCTGTTGAGATTGAAGATAAAAATGAAGAAGATGGTACAGTCACTTGGGAAAAAATTAACCAAGCAAAAGCACTGTGGACGCGTAATAAATCTGAAATTTCAGATGAGGAATATGTCGAATTCTATAAACATATTTCTCATGACTATGCTGACCCGTTGAGTTGGACCCATAATCGCGTTGAAGGTAAACAAGAATATACCAGCTTGCTGTATATCCCATCGAAAGCGCCATTTGATTTATGGAATCGTGACCAACAGCATGGCTTAAAACTGTATGTACAGCGTGTCTTTATTATGGATGATGCTGAACAGTTTATGCCTAATTACCTACGTTTTGTACGCGGTGTGCTTGACTCGAACGATTTGCCACTGAATGTCTCTCGCGAAATTTTGCAAGATAGCGCACTAACACGTAATTTACGTAGCGCGTTGACTAAACGTGTCTTGCAAATGTTAGAGAAAATGGCAAAAAATGATCCTGAAAAATACCAAGCTTTCTGGCAACAATTTGGCTTAGTCATGAAAGAAGGGCCTGCGGAAGATACAAGCAATGGTGAAGCGATTGCTAAACTTCTGCGCTTTGCGACAACGCACTCAGAAAGTAGTGTGCAAAATGTCTCTTTGGAAGACTATATAAGCCGTATGGTTGAAGGGCAGGACAAAATATACTTTATTACTGCTGATAGTTACGCTGCTGCGAAAGGAAGTCCACATTTAGAGTTATTCCGTAATAAAGGAATTGAGGTTCTGCTGCTATCTGATCGTATTGATGAATGGATGATGAATTACCTATCTGAATTTGATGGTAAACAGTTCCAGTCAGTTAGTAAAGCTGATGAGTCATTAGATAAATTAGCCGATGAAAATAAAGCAGAGTTAGAAGAAGCGGATAAACAATTAGCACCATTTGTAGAGCGTGTAAAAACCTTTTTAGGTGAACGCGTTAATGATGTGAAACTAACTCATCGTTTAACTGATACGCCAGCAATTGTAACGACTAATGCAGATGAAATGAGTACGCAGATGGCCAAACTATTTGCGGCAGCAGGGCAAGCAGCGCCTGAAGTTAAATATAACTTCGAGTTAAACCCAGCACATCCATTAGTTAAAAAGGCATCAGAAGTGACTGATGAATCTGTTTTCTCTGATTGGGTTGATGTACTTTTGGATCAAGCACTACTTGCTGAACGTGGCACGTTAGAAGATCCAAACTTATTCATTCGCAAAATCAATGAATTACTTTTGAAATAATTAAGTGACTCATTTTCGTTTTTGAACATAAACCACGTTTTAGCTTGTGCTTTAGCGTGGTTTTTTTCTTTTGCGAAGAAAGTTAAATGCGAAAACGTTTACGTGTCTTCTTGAGTCGAGCGCTATGCTAATGGTATGGTAGCTTGTTTTCTTTTCAAATTATAAAAAACTAAAAGCAAGGGGTTTACGCAATGCGTATCATTCTGCTCGGCGCTCCAGGCGCAGGCAAGGGCACTCAAGCTCAATTTATTATGGAGAAATTTGGGATCCCACAAATTTCAACTGGTGACATGTTACGTGCCGCTGTTAAATCAGGAAGCGAGTTAGGTAAACAAGCTAAAGATCTGATGGATAACGGCAAGTTAGTAACTGATGAATTAGTTATCGCGTTGGTTAAAGAGCGTATCAAACAAGATGACTGTCGTAACGGCTTCTTGTTGGATGGGTTCCCACGTACAATTCCTCAAGCTGATGCAATGAAAGAAGCAGGTATCACGGTTGATAGCGTTCTGGAATTTGCTGTACCTGATGATATTATTGTTGAACGCATTATAGGTCGTCGTGTACATGCACCATCAGGTCGTGTTTATCATGTTAATTTCAACCCACCAAAAGTTGAGAATAAAGATGATGTTACCGGTGAAGAATTAACAATTCGTAAAGATGACCAAGAAGATACCGTACGTAAGCGTTTAGTTGAGTATCATGATTTGACCGCACCTTTAATTGCTTATTATCAAAAAGAAGCCAAAGCGGGTAATACTCAATACTTTAAATTAGATGGCACGCGTAAAGTTTCAGAAGTGAGCGAAGAATTAGCTAAAATTCTCGGTTAATTTTAGAATTGATTATTAATAAAGGCAGCGATAACCGCTGCCTTTATTTTTGTGCCACTTGGTGTCAAAAATAGTTATTTATCTGTGATAAAGTTGGGAATGATTATCAATTAGGAGTAATTATAATGTTAGAAAAAAAAACCGGAATTCTGTTAGTTAATTTAGGCACTCCAGATGCCCCAACAACATCCGCAGTTAAACGTTATTTGGCCGAATTTTTGAGTGATATTCGTGTTATTGATCTTCCTCGCATTATTTGGAAACCCATTTTGCATGGTGCAATTTTACCTTTGCGTTCGTCTAAAGTGGCGAAACTATATCAATCAATTTGGCAAGAAGAGGGTTCTCCTTTATTAGTTTACTCTTTGCGTCAGAAAGAAAAATTAGCGCAATGTTTTCCTGAGATACCGGTTGAATTAGGCATGAGTTATGGTTCACCTTCAGTGAAAAGTGCGATAGATAATTTAATGAGCCAAAATGTTACTGATTTAATCGTATTACCGTTATATCCTCAGTATTCATGTACTACAACAGCGGCCGTCTATGATGCTGTGACGAAAGTATTTCAGAGGATGAGGACTATCCCATCTCTACAGTTTATTCGTAGCTATGCGACGCATCCTGCGTATATTCAAGCATTGGTTTCTTCTATTGAAAGCAGTTTTTCTGAACATGGTGAGCCTGATAGATTAGTGCTGTCTTTTCATGGCATCCCTCAGCGTTATTGTGATACAGGCGATATTTATCAGCAAGAATGTGAAAAAACGGCACAATTACTGAGAGAAGCTTTAGATTTTCCAAGTGAAAAAGTGTTATTAACTTATCAGTCTCGTTTTGGTCGTGAGCCATGGTTAACGCCTTATATGGATAAAACTATGCAGCAATTACCCGCAAAAGGCGTAAAATCCGTTCAGGTAATTTGTCCAGGATTTTCAGTGGATTGCTTAGAGACATTAGAGGAAATCAGCGAGCAAAATAAAGAATTTTTTATCAATAACGGCGGTACTAATTATCATTACATTCCTGCGTTAAATGATAGTCAAAATAGTATTGACATGCTTAAATTAATTATAAAAGGTGTAATTAAATAATCTATGGCTTAAATTAATACAATAATCTGCTGTTATCGATATATCAAAAATTTCAAAATTGACTATAATACTTATCTATAACTTAATTATATAAAATATTATATGTCATTTGGAATTAATATGAGCAATGGTAAAGAATCACAAGGTGGCTTAAAACAGGCACTAGTGCAAAGTCCGCAATTCAATATGCAACCAAGTGATGAAATTGACTTAATGGCATTATTAGCAGTTTTGCTGAGGCATAAATTTCTAATAATTGCTTTTACAGTTGTAATGACAATTATAAGTATTGTTGTCGTCAGTTATTTACCACAAAAGTGGACGAGCACAGCCGTTGTGATCCCTCCAACGTCTGAAGAGATTCAAGAGATTAGTTCAATTGGCGCACAATTGAGTGTATTAGATATTAATATTGATTTAGGCGCACAACGTATATTCAATGTTTTCATTGATCAGTTTCGTTCGAAAGTAAATCAAGAAGCCTATGTGAGAAGTACTGATTATTATAAAAAGCTTTCACAAAAAATAGATTCAAAAGAAGAAGTGCTTAGCCAGCAAAGATTGGTTAATCAAATCATTGAGAATGGTATTCAACTTAAAGATAAATCAAAAGAGAAAAACAGTGATTCTACTGATATTGTTTTAACTTTTACTGCCCCTCAACCTATTGAAGCTCAAGACTTACTTGAAGGCTATGTTCGTTATACGGCTTCAAAAGTCAGAACGCAAATCAAAATAGAAATTGAAAATGCCATTGCTCGCCAATTGGTATATGCAACGGAATCTTTCAAGCAGGAAATTACTAAAATTCGTACTAAGTATGATGTTAAAGTTGAAAGATTAAAACGCGCTATTGATATTGCGAAAGCAGCGGGCGTGACAAAACCGATTTCGAGTGAAGCGGCTTCTATTATTGATGATCCTGATTATCCAATTGCATTGGGAACTGAAGCGCTAGAGCAAAAATTACTGATTGAAACACAAAGTCGAGATATTGAATTAATGAGTGAAGACTTACAAAATCGTCAACACTATATTAATAATTTGAATGAGTTAACGAGCCAAGAATTAAATTTTACACCAGTGAAATTTATTCTAACGCCAGATTTACCGCTACGTAAAGACTCACCTAAATCTTCATTGATTGTTGCATTGAGTGCAATACTTGGATTTATTCTTAGCTGTGCTTTTGTGTTAAGTCGTGAATTGTTTCGTGATTACAACAAACAAAATACACATTAAGTAAATTGCTAAATAATTAATAATGAAGCCAGCACCTTGAGACAAGGGTGCTGGTTTTCTTTTATCGTGCTAGAATAGACCAATGTTCCTTTTCTGATTTTTTTCATTATGAAATTCCCCGGTCAACGCAAATCAAAACACTATTTCCCTGTCAGCCTCAGAGATCCTCTTTTGCAACCAATTAAAGAGAGAATGAGCGAAGACGAAAATTGTAAATCTTATATTGTTGGTATCGATCAAACATTAGTGGATATAGAAGCTAAAGTTGATGATGAATTTATTCAGCGTTATCAATTAAGTAAAGGTCATTCATTAGTTATTGAAGACGATTCAGCTGAATCGCTTTATAAAGAGCTTACAGACAACGCATTGATTACTCATGAGTTTGCCGGTGGCACTATTGGTAATACACTACATAACTATTCTGTACTGGCTGATGATAAATCTGTATTGCTTGGAACTATGTGTAATAACATAGGGATAGGTAGTTATTCATATCGTTATTTGTGCCATACCTCTAGCCGCGTTAATCTTAACTATTTACAAGGTGTTGATGGACCTATTGGCCGCTGTTTTACGTTAATAACAGAAAATGGTGAGCGGACTTTTGCCATTAGCCCTGGTCATATGAATCGTTTGCACCCTGATAGTATTCCAGAAGATATTATCGCAAATGCATCTGCTTTGGTTTTAACAGCGTATTTAGTGCGTTGTAAGCCGGGTGAAACGATGCCTGAAGCCACAATGCAAGCAATCACCTATGCTAAAAAACATAATGTTCCTGTCGTGTTAACCTTGGGGACTAAGTTTGTTATTGCTCAAGATCCTCAATTTTGGCGTGACTTCCTAACAGAACATATATCTGTCGTGGCAATGAATGAGGACGAAGCATTAGAATTGACAGGCTTTAGTGACCCTTTGCTTGCTTCTAATATGGCATTAGATTGGGTTGACCTTGTTTTATGCACCGCGGGCCCTTCAGGGCTATATATGGCGGGTTATACTGAAGAAGCCGTCAAACGGGTGACTCAACATCCATTATTACCCGGTGCGATTGCTGAGTTTAATTTGTATGAGTTTAGCCGCGCTATGCGCCAGCAAGATTGCAAAGTCCCATTGAAAATCTTTTCTCATATTGAGCCTTATATGGGTGGGCCAGAGAAAATAATGAATACGAATGGTGCAGGGGATGGGGCTTTATCTGCATTGCTTCATGATATTACGGCGAACTCCTACCACCGCTCTAATGTGCCAAATTCAAGTAAGCATGAGCGCCAATACTTAACTTACTCATCATTAGCGCAAGTGTGCAAATATGCAAACCGTGTCAGTTATCAGGTTTTAACCCAACACTCGCCACGATTGACTCGTGGTTTACCTGAGAAAGAAGATAGCTTAGAAGAATCTTATTGGGAAAGATAAATTTATTATCGTGAGTGATTATTAGATGAGTAAATACTATTGAGTGTAATTGAATGCCCCAATGTTTAAATCAACATTGGGGCATTCAAGTTAATCACTATACTATTGCTACTAGATTAGGTATTAACAAAAATACTTATTTGAAGGCTAAAATAGCCACTTAAGTTAGTTGAAATTAAATTAATCAAAAAAACCGTATTATTGTTGAATAATTTTTAGTCATATTTGGATGGTGATATCAAATATGAGTGTTTATAAAAATTGATTATAAAATTTAACTTTAATGCGCCTATTTTTGATAATTAAAATTCGAGCATATTATTTATAGTTGATAAGTATTATTAATGTATTTAATTTTGTTTAGTGAGTAATTGTGGTTTAAGAAGACTGAGTGAATTTCAAGATAAAAAAAGGAAGCCAAATGGCTTCCTTTTTTGTATTTTACTGTTTGTTTTTTAAACCAAGAAGTAATTAATGAGATGGTTTTAGATACTCATCTAAATTTTTTCCTTCATTTTTTCCATCATGGTTACTATCCGAATTGTCATCAATTGAGCAGCCAAATTCTTCGACATCGTTACACATGAAGGTTGCCATTGATTTAGCAATTTCATGTTCACCGATAATAATATGGTCCGCTCCACGTTCTTTTATGAAGCTAACTTCATCATCGTAGTGAGCACGGACAATCACGATAACATTAGGGTTTAGTTCTTTAGCTGTTGCCACAATTTCACCAGCTTCATAACCATTAGGAATGGTCACAAGTAAGGTCTTCGCACATTCAATACGCGCTAAGCTAATGGTTTCTTTGTTTGCTCCATTACCTAAGATTGCGCTAAATCCATTTTCGGCAAGACCTTCAAATCTAGCTCGAGTGTCCTCAACGACAACCAGTGGGATATTTTTTCTACGTAGTTTGTCCGCTAGCATCCCACCGACACGTCCATAACCAACAATAATGGCGTGACCACAGATATCGACAGGAACTTGAGTTTCATCTTCTAAGGTTTCTTCAAGAAGCTGCTCTTCGATAGTTTCTGTTCTTTCAAGATACTTATCTAATAAGGTAAATAAGATAGGGTTAAGCATGATAGAGACAATTGCACCTGCTAATACAAGGTTTTGAGCGTCTTTATCCATCACACCGAGTGCTAATCCCATACCTGCTAAGATAAAGGCAAACTCACCGATTTGTGCAAGACTGACTGATATGGTTAGTGCTGTTCGCCGTGAATGACCAAACATGCGTACAAGCACCAATGCTGCGGCTGACTTACCGATAATGATAATCGCAAGTACACCTAAAATACCCAGCGGTTGCTGTAATAGTACCATTGGGTCAAATAGCATACCGACAGAAACGAAAAACAGTACGGCAAATGCATCGCGTAGCGGTAAGGTATCTTGAGCAGCACGATGGCTAAGCTCAGATTCATTCAATACCATTCCGGCAAAGAAAGCACCAAGGGCAAATGAGGCATCAAATATTGCCACCGCCGCATAAGCTATACCTAATGCAAGAACAAGGACGGCTAAGGTAAAGAGCTCGCGGGAACCCGTTGAAGCAGTGCGCGATAAAATCCATGGGATCACTTTACGGCCAATAACAACCATAAGAACAATAAAGGCAACAACTTTACCAACTGTCCAAGCAAGTCCGAGGATAAGCTCGCTAAAGCTTGCGTCATCGGTATTCATGATGGCAGCAGCAGCAGGTAATAGTACAAGAGCTAGCACCATGGCTAAATCTTCAACTATTAACCAACCAATGGCAATTTGTCCGCGCTGACTTTCTATTAGTTGTCGTTCTTCTAAGGCTCGAAGTAGTACAACGGTACTGGCGGTAGACAAACAGAGTCCAAAAACAATACCAGTAAATATTCCCCAGCCAAATAACATGGAAAGGCCGAGGCCTAATATCGTTGCGACCGCTATTTGTGCCACTGCGCCGGGGATGGCAATCGCTTTAACTGCGAGCAAATCTTTAAGTGAAAAGTGAAGGCCAACCCCAAACATTAATAGGATAACACCTATTTCAGCGAGCTCTGGTGCCAGGGTGGTGTCGGCGACGAATCCAGGTGTAAAAGGACCGGCTAGTACACCAGCCGCTAAATAACCAACTAAAGGGGAAATTTTTAATCGTTGAGCTATCATTCCTAACAAATATGCAAGGGCGAGACCACCAACAATGGTTGTAATTAAGGGCGTTGAATGCTCCATTTAGTCTCCTCTGGGTCGTGAATAAAAAAGGTGGGTACATGCCTTTGACTTTTAAAATGACGGTGATGCATTGACTATCATTTTGAAATACAAATTTCATGTTTAGGTATTTTATCTTTTTTTGAGATAAATTGCCTTAAAAAAATGCAATGTTTTTAAAAAAAAAGCGGACTAGAGGTGATAAATAGTTTAAAGGTTTTAGTTTTTGAGATTTAGGGCTGATATTTGAGTCAAATATAGCTGTAGTAACCCATACTTATGTTTTGATAAGTATGGGTAAAATAAGAAAATAAAACTATTTATTACCAATATTTGGTAGTAACACTGTGAAAATACCAAGTAATGGTAGAAAGGCGCAATATTGATAAACTTGTTCAATACTGGTTTGGTCTGCAACATATCCGAGTACTGCTGCGCCAACACCACCCATGCCAAAGGCTAGTCCAAAAAAGAGGCCTGAAACCATTCCTGTTTTACCGGGGATCAGGTCTTGGGCATAAACTAGGATCGCTGAAAAAGCAGATGCTAATATCAAGCCAATGATCACAGTGAGTACGCCTGTCCAATAGAGCGATACGTGAGGTAAAATTAAGGTAAATGGCGCAACACCAAGTATAGAAAACCAAATAACATACTTACGACCAATTTTGTCACCGATAGGGCCACCAATCATAGTGCCTGCAGCAACAGCAAATAAAAATACAAAGAGGTGAATTTGGGCATTTTGAACCGAAACACCGAATTTATCGATTAAATAGAATGTGTAATAGCTGCTAATGCTCGCTAAATAAAAGTATTTAGAAAAGATTAATACCAGCAGGACAGCCAAAGAGCCGATTACTGCCTTGCGCGGTAAAACTTTAATATTAGCGTCATAAGTGCTCTTTTTATTTGCTGTGCGGTGTTGTTGCTTATACCAGCTACTAACCTGTAATAGAATGACAATCGCCAGTAGTGCGGCAAGCGAAAACCAACCAATATTGCCTTTGCCGTAAGGTTCAATAATCAGCGCTGCAAGTAATGGGCCTAATGAAGCCCCTAAATTTCCCCCAACTTGAAAAAACGACTGGGCAAGACCGTGACGTCCACCAGATGCCATACGTGCGACGCGAGACGATTCAGGGTGAAATACGGATGATCCAGTTCCCACTAGCGCCGCCGCTAATAAAATCATGGGGAAAGTTTCAGCCATCGCTAGTAGTATTAATCCTGAAAGGGTGAAGGTCATGCCAATAGGTAAGGAATAGGGCTGTGGGTGCTTATCCGTGTAATAACCAATTATTGGCTGTAGTAATGATGCCGTAATTTGATAAGTTAGGGTTATCATTCCTATTTGAACAAAACTCAGCGAGAAATCAGCTTGCAACAATGGATAAATCGCTAGGATTAGCGATTGGATCATGTCATTTAACAGGTGAGAAAAACTGATTGCGGTGAGAATACTAAAAACAGTTTTCCCTGTTTTGCTCGACGGTTTCGGTGGACTGATGTTGTTTGGTGTTGTGGTCTGCTCACTCATAATTATCAACTTATTATTGTGTTATATAATTGTTATCAATATATCCGATATTCTTGGCATACTTCAAGTTAGTGGTTATATTCAATCTCGATCATCTACAGCTTGTCTATAATTCGCCGTATTTCACCTATATTTAAATGAAGAAATAAGAAGTTTCAAAAAGCATAACAATGAATTATTTGAAGTAGATCTCATTTTTATGAAACGAATTTCTTATTATGCAAGAGGTATCAAATCTTGCTCAAATTTTTATGCTATAAAACAGAACTCGATTACTCACTATAATCTACACACACTGTAGAAAATTCCTATATCAGCAGGGAGAAATGTATGAAGTTTACATTTAAGGCATCAGTATGTGCGTTAACTGTGTCTTTGGCGCTATTACCAGCGGCATTGGCAAACGCATGGGAAAAAGATAAAGCCTATAATATTACTATTTTACATACGAATGACCATCACGGGCACTTTTGGCACAATGATAATGGAGAGTATGGTTTAGCGGCACAAAAAACGGTTGTTGATGAAATCCGTGATGAAGTTGCTAAACAAGGCGGCAGTGTATTACTGCTATCTGGTGGTGATATTAATACAGGTGTCCCTGAGTCTGATCTGCAAGATGCAGAACCTGACTTTAAAGGGATGAATTTAGTGGGTTATGATGCAATGGCACTGGGCAACCATGAATTTGATAATCCACTTGAAATATTGCGCCAACAAGAAAAATGGGCTACTTTCCCATTCCTTTCCGCTAATATTTATCAAACTAGTACCGGTAAACGTCTATTTAAGCCTTATCAAATTTTTGATAAGCAAGGTGTGAAAATTGCGGTGATGGGGCTGACAACGGATGATACTGTTCGAATTGGTAATCCGGCTAATTTCCCTGATGTTGAATTTCGTGTTCCAGCAGAAGAAGCCAAAAAAGTTGTTGATGAGCTTCGTGAAACTGAAAAACCAGATATTATCATTGCGGCAACCCATATGGGACATTATGACAATGGTAATCACGGTTCAAATGCACCCGGTGATGTGGAAATGGCGCGTAGTTTACCTGCGGGCTATTTAGATATGATTGTGGGTGGACACTCACAAGATCCTGTTTGTATGTCAAAAGAAAATAAAGATTACAAACAAGCTGATTATGTACCGGGAACACCTTGTGCACCTGATAACCAAAATGGCACTTGGATTGTTCAAGCCCATGAATGGGGTAAATATGTAGGCCGTGCTGATTTTGAATTTAAAAATGGCAAATTCACACTAAAACATTATCAATTGATCCCTGTAAATTTAAAGAAAAAAGTTACTAAAGAAGATGGGACGACTGAGCGCGTCTATTACACTCAAGAAATTGCACATAATCCTGAAATGACTAAATTGTTGACGCCTTATCAAGAAAAAGGTGACACACAACTTGGCGTGAAAGTAGGTTCAGTTGACGGTAAATTAGAAGGTGATCGTAGTAAAGTTCGTTTTGTCCAAACTAACATGGGTCATTTGTTGTTAGCGGCACAAAAAGAGCGTGCGGGTGCTGACTTTGCCATTATGAGCGGTGGTGGTGTTCGTGATTCAATTGAAGCCGGTGAGATAACATATAAAGATGTGCTGAAAGTTCAGCCATTTGCCAATGAATTGGTGTATGTTGATTTTAAAGGTGATGAAGTCATTCCTTATCTGCAAGCGGTTGCCAATATGAAACCTGACGCGGGCGCTTATGGACAATTTTATAATGTTAATCTGACATTAAATGCAGATGGCACTATTAGCGATGTTAAAATTGATGGTAAACCTGTAGATACATCAAAAACTTATCGCATGGCGACATTGAACTTTAATGCTATCGGTGGCGATGGTTACCCTAAAATTGATAATCATCCAAACTATGTAAATACCGGTTTTGTTGATGCAGAAGTGCTTAAAGGCTACATTGAGAAACATTCTCCATTGAAAGCTTCTGATTATGAGCCGAAAGGTGAGATTGTTTATAAAAATAAATAATCAGCAGTAATAGATTGATATTCAAAGCCCCAGAGATGGGGCTTTTTGCTAGGTTAGTCTTTTTTTATCTCCGCAAAAGTCGCGTTTAATACCTCAGCAAGGGCATTTGGCGCTAATTCAATGTCAAGTCCGCGTTTTCCACCTGAAATAAACATCGTGTCATATTGTTTGGCCTGGCTATCAATAACGGTAGGCAGACGTTTTTTCTGACCAAGAGGGCTGATCCCACCGAGTAAATAGCCCGTTGTTTTTTGTGCTATTTGCGGGTCGGCCATTTCGACTTTTTTTACTTTGAAGACTTTAGCTACCAGTTTTAAGTCCAATTGGCCAGAAACCGGTGTGACTGCGACTGCCAGCGTTTTTTGATCGCCATTTAATGCCACTAACAAGGTTTTAAATACCTGTTTAGCATCTAACCCTAATTTATTGACGGCCTCATCACCAAAGTTATGCTCATTTGGGTCATGGTCGTAAGGGTGTAAGATAAATTGAATTTTATGTTTTTCGAGTAATTTTACTGCGGGTGTCATATTTATACCTGCTATTTTCTAATCAACTACTTACGTAAATAATCAACAAGGCTGCCTTCACCAAATAGGTGCAAAGCACCAACAGCCACCACATAGTTTCCATCTGGTAGTGCTTTTAATTTTTCACTCCAAGCTTGGTTGCGCTTAACCATTAAGGCTTGGTAAACATCTTCACTGAAGGTATTGGGCAATGTCGCACAATGATTAGGTTGATAATCAAGCCACCAGCTAATCATGGTTTGCAAAGAGCGTGCATTCGCTCGCCAATGGACAAGGGAGTCTTGTAATAGCGCTAAACCTTGATTAGGTAGCTTGAGCAGTAGCTCAATTTGCGAATCAGTTCCTTCAAGTTCAATCATTTCTTTTTGTTGCGATTGAGCGCTGCGTAAGAGTTGATAGTCAATGCCATAGTAACCCCTTAAACCCAGTTCTTGAGCTTGAGTCGCCTGCAAAATTAGTGCAATTTGCCAAGCGGGCAGTCTATCGAATTGGCTTGGTTCTTGGCGAATTTCCTGACAATACTGTAAAAACAACGCATACTCTTCTTTGGTAAGTCGTTCTTCTACCTTCACCTGTGCTGCGGCTTGTGAGGGGAAGGGGGAATAATTATCGGTAATATCTGCTTCTACAATCAACGCATCCGCTTGGTTGAGTTTTTCTAAAAGTACCGCAGATAAAGGAAACATGTTTTCTGTTCCCATATGAATACTACCGACAATATGCAGTTTTAGTTTTTTTGATAAACGAATATCAGCAGCAGGATAGGGATATACTGGTGCGACTTCAGTATGTAGCCAATTTTTCAAATTTTCGAGTAGCTTTCCCATGTGTAACCCACCGACTTTAAGTTTCAGTTGCTTAGGTTAAACAATCTTGGGTGGATTTGCGAATAACTCAAGGGATTATTTCCTTTCTTTACGTGTTGTTCTGTTTACTATAATCATAAGTGGCTATTTTGACGCCAGAACTCTGCTGGTGTTAAACCGCCCAATTTCTTTTGAGGCCAGTGCGCGTTATGGTGAAGGATAACGCTTGATAAAAACTCGGCTACCGTTAGGTTTTGTGCCGCAGGTATTAGCGTAGAAAATGGTATTTCAAGTCGTATTGATGCCTCATTTTCAACATCAAAATAACTTAAGTTGAGATTCTGTTGGCTACACCATTGTTGCAATGGGTGCTCTTCAAATACAGATTCTAAAAATAGCGTTTTATTTTCAGTCTCAAGACTTTGTATAGCAGCCGGTAAGCTGGGTTGTATTTCATTTAACCAATTGACGACGAGTTGTGCAGATATTCCTTGAAAGATTGCGATGCACAAATAGCCGCTGACCTGTTCTTCTAACCAGAGTAAATGAAGTTGCCCATCATCTTGAGGTAGTAAATTCAATCGACGATAGCGTAATTTCAATGTTCCGCAATGCAGGCCACTGTTCAAGGCTTTTTTCCCTTTTAAAACTCGGGTGCCAAGAATATTCATATGAACCATATTCCCCTTTTTCAGCATCCTATCTAAACTTGCCCGTGAAATAGCTTGTCCCATGCCATCATTAACATAAGTGATGAGCTCATCCAGAGGTAAAACAAAGTGTGTTCTTAGCCAAAGGGCTAGATTAATTTGTTCTTGTCTCATTACCTTGTGTACATTTCGTGGGGTGGATTTCTGATCCTCAACATCTTGCCTTATGCGCCAACGTCGTACGGTAGAAACCGAAATACCTAGTTCTTTAGCAAGCTCGCGGTCACTTTTGTCTGACTGTTGCAGGTAGCGGCGAACTCGAGGTGTCGTTGTCGCGTTAGCATGTAATTTTATTTCCATCTCAAACTCCTCTTCTAAATGAGGTTGTATTCAATCTTATGAGACTAGTTTATTTGGTACTAAATACTGTGACGTATCGCAACTTTATTTAAATTGCCTTAGGCAATAATCAAAACGCTGGCAAATAGACAGATAATTAACCAAAACAACGTAACTAAAATGCTCAATAACTTTCGTCTGTTATATCCAATATCGCCTTTTATGGGAGATTTACCATGAGTAAGGTACTTGATTACTTAGAAGCTAAGCTGATGCCGTTAGCTGCAAAAGCTGCATCACAACGGCATTTATGCGCAATTCGCGGGGCTTATGTCTCTTTTATGCCATTTATCATCGTCGGCTCGGTGATGCTAATTATTTCGTCCTTTCCGAATCAGGCCTATCAACAATTTATGAGTGGTATTTTTGGCGAGAGCTGGACCAGTATTGTTGAAATCCCTTTTAATGCCGTATTTTCGACTATGTCGTTATTTATCAGCTTTATGGTCGCGTACCGTTTAGCTGAGCATTATGAGGAAGACCAAGTTTCTTGTGGAATTTTGGGTTTGATCTGTTTTTTAATTTTGACCCCTTTTTTAAAAGCAGAATCATTAGGGAATGTCACTGTAATCTCGACTGAATGGATTGGTAGTAAAGGTCTGTTTGTAGCGATGATTGGTTCATTAATATGGACTGAACTTTTTTGCTATATCAAACGCAAAAAATGGGTGATCAAAATGCCAGAAGGCGTTCCACCTGCTGTTCAAGAATCTTTTGCGGCACTGATCCCTGCATTATTGGTGGTGATTTTAGTGTTAGCAATCCGTACTTTAGTTGCCCAAACCAGCTATGAAACAGTTCATCAGTTTATTTATCAAACGCTTGCAACACCGATGCGCCACTTTGGGACTTCATATTTTGGTGCGCTGTTAACTGGGTTGAGTATTACTTTGTTATGGTCTGTAGGAATAAATTCAGGATCGATGGTCAACGGTATTATTCGTCCACTTTGGATGGAAAATCAGACAGACAATATTGCCGCTATTCAAGCTGGTGTAACACCTCCTCATGTTATTACAGAACAATTTTTTGACATGGTTTGGATGGGCGGGGCAGGAGCGACCTTATCTTTAGTGATTGCAATGCTGATTTTTGCGCGTAGTAAAAGTATTCGTGAAGTTGGACGAATAGGGGCTGGCGCTTCAATTTTCAACATTAATGAGCCGATCCTCTTCGGGCTACCTATCATTATGAACCCGATTATGTTGATCCCATTCAATCTCGTCCCACTTGTGCTCATCACGACGCAATATATCGCAATGAGCCTAGGAGCCGTGGCTTCGACGACCGGGGTGTTTATTCCATGGACATTGCCACCGGTAATTAGTGGTTTCATTGTCACGGGGCATATAAGCGGCAGTATTATGCAAATTATTAATTTATTGATTGGCGCGATGATCTATTTACCCTTCTTGCGCATCATTGATAAACAGTATTTAGCCACTGAACAGAAAGTATAATTTGTTGTTTTATTAGAAATTCAAGGAGCTGTTATGTGGGGAATTATAGCAACATGGCGTATGGCCTTAGAAGGTGTCACTCGAGCGACAGGCATGTTGAACCATGGTGAAAGCGCATCCCACGCTGTCGTAGAGGCAGTCTCTGATGTTGAGGATTTTCCTTTATATAAATCGGTCGGTTATGGCGGATTACCCAGTGAAAACTGTGAAGTTGAGTTAGATGCAGCTTTTATGGATGGCGATTCTCTCGCATTTGGTGCAGTCGGTAATTTGATCGATATTGCGAATCCCGTACGTGTCGCACATGCATTAAGTCGAGAACGATTTAATTCGCTATTAGTTGGACGTGGAGCCAGAGAGTGGGCTATCGAGCAAGGTTTTGCGCAGAAAAAAATGCTAACGCAAAGATCAATTGCACATTATAAAAAGCGTTGTAGAGAGACCATTGATAAAGGATTGAGCCCATATGATGGCCACGATACTGTCGGTATGGTCGGGTTAGATTTACAAGGCAGTATGA
The DNA here is from genome assembly GCF_052096715.1 of Providencia sp. NCBI lineage: Bacteria > Pseudomonadati > Pseudomonadota > Gammaproteobacteria > Enterobacterales > Morganellaceae > Providencia > Providencia sp. Next base: position 28,926 of record NZ_JBQDNB010000021.1, on the reverse strand, counting down.
GCGTAGCAACTTCTACTAGTGGGCTATTTATGAAACGTAGAGGCCGAGTCGGGGATTCACCAATAATTGGTTCTGGTTTTTATTGTGATAGCGAAATTGGCGGTGCTACCGCAACGGGTGTTGGTGAAGATCTAATGAAAGGCTGTACGAGCTATGAGATTGTTCGACGTATGGCTGCCGGTTTAACTCCACAACAGGCCGCGGATTCAGTGGTACTTGAGCTAGAAGATAAATTAATGAAGCGATTTGGCCGTTGTGGTGATTTATCTGTGGTGTGTATGAATGCACTGGGTGAATTTGGCGTGGCTACGAATATCAAAACTTTCTCATTTGTTGTGGCGACCGCCAATATGTCACCAACCGTTTATTTAGCGGATCGCCATGATGAGCACACGACCTATAGGCTAGCCGATAGCGATTGGTTACAAGATTATGAAACGCGGATCAGAGAGCCTATCGATGGAGCGTTACATTATGATTAATTATCAAATTATTATTGAGAGCAAAGCGTTTACTCAGGCACTTTCTACGACACAAGTTATTACTTATCCGCAAAGTGACTTGTTAAAACAATTAGGTCTCCGTAGTCCATTAGTGGAACAGCTTAATAATTACAGCGCGAATGGACAAATTGCCGATTGCCAATTTGGCTGTGAGCCCGTGGGGCGTTTGACGCTAATTCCTGAAAATCATTGGTTATCATGGCCTGAAGGGCAATTACTTACAGATATTCGTTCTTTGGTTAAAGCGCCACTAGCCAATGTATGCGTAGATTGTCGGTTATTTGACCTTAGCCAAGCGAAACATCGTGGTGCCTGCCAGCAGCTATTGATTTTACTATTTAATCAAAGTTATAGCCTTGATGATCAACAATTTAAAACCACTCAAACTGTGACTCAGAAAATTAAAAATTTGATTTTTTATAGTCATGTTGAGCAAGTAGATGAGTTAAATAAATTAGCACAACACGCCTTTTGTGTGAGTAAAGGTATGATTGATGCACGGCAATTAGCGGATATCCCGAGTGATATTTGTACGCCTGCTTTTGTGGCAGACACAGTGACTTCTGTGATTGCTAACTATCCTTCACTTTCTGCCTCAATCTTAGATGAAAAAGAAGTCAAAGCCCAAGGATTTGGTTTGCTTCATGCTGTTGGTAAGGGCGCTAAGAATCCGCCTCGCATTGTTATTATTCGTTATCAAGGTAGCGATGATGCTAATAATCGTTGCCGTGCATATGTCGGGAAAGGTGTGACCTATGATACTGGTGGTTATTGGTTAAAAAGTGGTGATGGCATGTATACCATGAAATATGACATGTGCGGTGCTGCTAACGTTTTTGGTTTACTCGTTGCCGCAGCAGAAATGAAATTGCCAGTTAATCTTGTTGGGATCTTGATGCTGGCGGAGAACATGATAGGCCCAGAGGCTATGCGTCCGAGTGAAATTGCGACGAGTTACTCAGGTTTAACCGTAGAAATTAATAATACAGATGCAGAAGGTCGACTGGTATTGGCTGATGGGATTGCTTACGCCAGCACATTACAGCCAAAATATATTATTGACGTGGCGACGTTAACCGGAGCCGTTGTGAAAGCATTGGGTTATGACTTAACCGGACTCATGTCCTCAGATATGGCATTGAGTGCCGATTTGCATCAGGCAGGTCTGGATAGTCGTGATGAGATTTGGGCATTGCCCTTGGATAAACGTCTTGCAGGACAGGTGAAAAGTCATATTGCGGATGCGTGTAATACACCGAGTAACAATGCGGCAATCAGTGCATCAGCTGCTTACTTTTTAAGTCTATTTTGCCCCACCGATTTACCTTGGGCACATTTAGATGTTAGTGGAACAGCATTATGGCGTGAGAATGGTTATAGCACAGCATCTGGTCGACCGATTCCGCTTTTAATTCAGCATATTATGAATGACTTGGAGAAATAATATGAAAAAGATTTTATTGATTTGTGATTTAGGAATGTCCACAAGTCTGATGGTTAAAAAAATGCAAGAAGCGGCTAAAACACGTGGTATTGACGCTGAAATTACGGCAAAGTCGGTGCGTGATTATAAAGCCTGTGTAAATGATTTTGATGTTGCGCTTTTAGGCCCACAAATTCGTTACAAACTAGCAGAATGTCAAAAAATTGCCGACGCAGCAGGTAAAAAAGTTGAGTGCATCGATATGATGGCCTATGGAACCCTGAAAGGGGATAAAGTATTAGACCAAGCATTAGCGCTGATTGATTAAGGAGTCAGTATGGATCTCGAAAATGAAGTCATGGAGCTGATTACTAATGCAGGTTATGCACGAAGCTTAGTTTTTCAAGCCATTGCGGTTGCACGTGAAGATAATGATTTTGCTGAAGCGGAAAGTTTAATGCAACAGGCTCAAGATGCATTATCCATTGCGCATCACACTCAAACACGATTAATTGAAATGGATGAAGGAACTGGTAAAGTTCCCGTTCATATCATCATGGTTCATGCTCAAGACCACCTAATGAATGCGATTATGTTGACTGAATTAGGGCGTGAAATCATCATGTTGCATAAAAAAGTGGCAGAGAAAAACTAAAGAGTAAAAATTTGATTCTAAATTGAAAATAGCCCGATATCGAACTAGGGCTATTTTCATTTAATATTGGCGTACTTTAATGCAAAACAACAATATTTAGATTGCGTTCGCTTGATAACCCGCTTGCTCAACCGCTTTAATCAAGCTGTCAGTTGAAGCTTTGCCATAAATTTTAGCGCGTTCAGTATCAACAATAGCGCCAGCAACGCCTTCAACAGCCTCAAGTGCTTGTTGCGTTTTACCCGCACATTTCATACAACTCAAACCTGACAATTGCAACTCAACATCCGGCGTTGTAGCAACAGCCGCCTGATATCCATCTTGTTCAATAGTTGCAATTAATGCATCAGCACTAGCACTACCCTCAACAACAGCATACTCAAGAGTGACTTTAGCACTTTCAACATCATCACGAGCTTGTAGTACTTTAGTCACGGAGCCCACACAGTGGCTGCAAGTGAGTCCTTGTAGGGAAAGTATTATCTTATTCATTTTATTCTCCATTTTACCCGTCATTCTTCGAGCTACAGGGGTGTTGGCTGCGTTCAACTCCCCGAATCACATACTTGTGTATGTTCATCGGGATAGTTTCACTTGCCGCCTACCTGTAACTCGAATAATTTAGGGTAAATTTCAAGTATACATTGCGGTATACATTGGATTTCCTGTCATTCTTCGAGCTACAGGGGTGTTGGCTGTGTAAAACTTTCAGTCATAGCCATAAAACTTTGGCTTTACCGACAACCTATCTGCATTCGAATGGTTTAGGGTGTATAATTAGGCATCAACTTAATCTATCATTTAACTATTAGTAGAGGTTAAACCTTCCTTCAAGGTTAAGGTCAAGGAAAATTATGAATATTAGTGAAATTGCGAAAAAAACAGGTTTGACCGCAAAAGCGATTCGCTTTTATGAAGATAAAGGCTTAATTACTCCTCCTTTACGCGGTGATAATAGTTATCGCTATTATCAAGATAGACACTTTGATGAGCTGGTGTTATTAAAACAAGCTAAAGATGTTGGGTTTACCCTCGATGAATGCGGTGAATTACTGGGATTATTTCGAAATCCAACCAGACATAGCTCGGATGTGAAAACGACGACTATTGCGAAAGTGCAAGAAATAGAGCAGACAATGGTGAAATTGTCTGCCATACGAGATACGTTGCAAAAATTAGTGGATGAATGTCCCGGTGATGATGGTGCAGACTGCCCGATTATTGACCATCTTGCTCGTGGTTGCTGTCATCAGAGTAAGGCTTAACTTTTAACGTGATACCGTCGACAGCAATAACAACCACTTCGGTATCCGCTAAAAGTGGGATATCTGAATAGATACGCCAGCTTCCGTCGGCCAAACGTACACGGCTGAAACCTTCTTCGGTATCCGTAAGTAAACGTGCCTTAATACCTATTAGCTGGTGGCTAATTTGGTTTACATCGTCAGCTTTAGTGTTTTGCCGCCCACTAAGCCATTTTCGCCATAACACAGCAGAAACAATGGTAAAAATAGCGAACAAAATACCTTGCCATTCCCAACCGAGAAATGGCAATACGAGGGCGATAAAACCGACCAGCACGGCAGCAATACCGGTCCATAATAGGTAGCCGCCAGTCCCAATGAGTTCACCAATCAGCAATAAACCACCGAGACATAGCCAAAACCATGCGGGCTGAGTGCTGATGAGTTCTATCATTTGTTTACCTGCTTCTTATCAGCTCTAGCTTTAGTACTGTCGCCAATAAGTTCAGTGATACCACCGATTGCTCCCATTAAACTACTTGCCTCTAGTGGCATCATGATCACTTTACTATTTTCAGCAGAACCAATACTAATTAGAGCATCGGTATATTTTTGTGCTACGAAATAGTTAATCGCTTGCATGTCACCAACTGCAATAGCTTCTGATACCATTTGAGTGGCTTTAGCCTCCGCTTCTGCCGCTCTTTCACGAGCTTCTGCTTGTAAAAATGCAGATTGGCGTTCACCTTCTGCTTTTAGAATTTGAGATTGCTTCTCACCTTCTGCTTTTAGGATGGCGGCTTGTCGAATACCTTCAGCTTCAAGAATATCGGCACGTTTAGTCCGCTCAGCTTTCATTTGAGCATTCATCGCGCTAATCAATTCTTTCGGGGGTTTTACATCACGAATTTCAATACGAGTAATCTTCACGCCCCAAGGGTTGGTCGCTTCATCAACAACATGCAGTAAGCGGTTATTGATGGAATCACGCTGGGAAAGCATTTCATCTAATTCCATTGAACCCAATACGGTACGAATATTGGTCATGGTTAAATTAAGTACAGATAACTCAAGATTACTGACTTCATAAGCAGCGCGAACCGGGTCAACCACTTGAATAAAGCACACAGCATCAATAGTGACGTTGGCGTTATCTCGTGAAATGACTTCTTGGGATGGAATATCAAGGACTTGTTCCATCACATTGATGCGACGGCCTATTTTATCCATAAATGGAACGATAAAATGCAAACCCGGTTGTAACGTTCGAGTGTAACGACCAAAACGTTCAACAGTCCATTGGAATCCTTGCGGCACTGTTTTTACACAGGTAAAAACAATAACAATGGCGAAAAAGATAATAATCGGTATAGCACCAAACGCGAACAAGTCCATATTAAGCCCTTAATTAGTAAAGTAATGAATAAACTTGTCTGCGGTATTTACTGGCTAATGAATCGCCGGTACCCATTGCTGACATGATATCCATCATTGTTTTCTTAACTGCACCGTCTCCGGCATTTAAATCTTTTTTCAAGAATGCCAGTAGCAGTTCTAGTGCTTCTTCATTACGGTTTACTTCATGTAGTTTTAGGGCAAGCTGCACAGCAAGGGTGGTATCTGCTGGGTTTTGATTAAATTCTTGCTGCAATTGCTGAATTTCAGGCGTATCAGCAGCTTGCTTTAATAAATCGATTTGTGCAATTAACCCTTGATAGCGGCTATCTTTGTCTTGCATCGGTACAGTGGCAAGGGTGATTTGTGCATCATCAGTCAAATTCAAATTAATTTGTGTTTCTGCTAATAACAGCGTGATATCACTATTTTTAGGATTGATTTGATTAGCTTCTTTTAGCAGCGGCAGGGCTTCTTGAGCTTTACCTTCTGCGAGTAATTCAGCGGCTTGTGCAGCTTTTAGCTCTTCAGGGCTTGGCAGTACGCGAGAAAGCATTTCCAGCACAACCTCCTCTGGTTGCGGGCCTTCAAAGCCATCAACAGGACGACCATTTTGCAATATATAGACGGTTGGGATCGCTTTTAGGCCAAATTGGCTGGCGACCATTTGCTCTTCATCACAGTTAACTTTAGCTAAAATAAATAAGCCTGCATACTCATTGGCAATCTTATCAAGTGTTAATCCAAGATCTTGGCAATGTGGGCTGCGCGGAGACCAAAAATAAAACATGACAGGCAAAGTCATCGATTGTTCAATGACTTGATGTAAATTGGTTTCGTTAATATCAATAATTTGAGCGTTAGCTAACATAAGGTATCTCTTTGTAAATTGTTATTAATACTAAAATTGTTGTCTATAAAATGGGGGCGTTTTTTGATTTTTCAAGCTTTTTTGCCCTGATTAGACAGTATTTTATCCATTAACTTATCAGGCAGTATTCGTTTAAGTATACGCACAAATACCGTCAGTAGTGTGACAGAGTAGCGTATACGAGGATGTGGGCTTTCGAGCGCATGAATTAATTTTTCAACAACACGTTCTGGTGTTAAGGTGAAACGAGCCGCAATCCCTGGATTTTTAACGGGTTTATCTTTTTGGGTTTGTGCCACATTTTGTGTAAATGCGGTATGAATAGGACCGGGTTCAATCAAACTGATGTGAATACCACTGCCTTTTAATTCTAATCGCAAGGCGTCTGACCAGGCCTCTAATGCATATTTACTGGCCGCATAAGCACCACGCCCCGGTGTTGAAATAATTCCCATCACTGAGCTGGTCTGTACAATACGGCCTTCATTGTGCACAAGCATGGCGGGGAGCAAGCGGAAGGTTAATTGATGAACACCGAAAAAATTAGCGGAAAATTGCGCTTCAAGCTGCTGACGGCTGACAGTACTTAAGGCACCATAAACGCCAAATCCGGCATTATTAAATAATCCGAAAAGACGTCCATGGCATAATGACAGCACCGCGTCAGCCGCGGCATCTATGCTATCGTTATCATCAAGATCAAGAGCAACAGTGTCATAACCGAGATCTTTTAAGCGCAATATATCCGCTTCTTTGCGGCAGGCAGCAATGACATGGTAGCCGCGTTGGCGGAGAGTTTGTGCAGCACAAAAGCCTATGCCGCTTGAGGCGCCAGTGATTAGTACGGATTTTTTCATAACTTTACCTATGCTCGTCATTCTTTGCGCCGTAGTGTTCTCGTCATTCTTTGCGCTGTAGCGTTGTTGTCATTCTTTGCGCCGTAGCGTTGTTGTCATTCTTTGCGCCGTAGCGTTGTTGTTTTCATAACGTTATTTAAACAGAATGTTGATTATTCACTCTAATTTGAATTAATGTGTTAAGTATATATTTCACTTCTTAGGCGGTAAAATATAGAGAGAAAGCTGTTTTTCCATGAAATCTGTAATAGAAGGCTGAGCCTCTACTGTTGGATGAATACCATCTTGTTGTATCCATTCAGGCTTGGTTATCACAGTTTCCATATAAAATGGTAATAGTGGAATATTATTTTCTTGTGCTAATTTTGAATACACGCGTTCAAAGCTTGATGTATAGCGTTTTCCATAGTTTGGTGGAATACGAATTTGCATTAAAAGCGGTTTAGCACCAGATTGCTCTATTTTATCGATAATTTGTTGTAAATTAGTCTCTAACTGTTCTACAGCTAGCCCTTGTAAACCATCGTTTGCACCAAGCTCAATCAATACCCAATTAGGTTTATGTTGTTCAAGTAAGGTAGAAAGACGTTCCAGCCCTTGAGCTGAAGTGTTTCCACTGATACTGCCATTAATCACAGTTACAGGCGGTGACAATTTCTGCCAACGACTGGCGAGCAAAGAGGCCCAAGCCTGCTCTGCCGGTAAGCGATAACCTGCACTCAGGCTATCACCGAGGATCAATAGTTTTGTTGTTGCGAGTGCCTGTCCACTTGCAATCAATAACAGGAGAAAAACCAATATATGTCGGCGAAAAATATTCTTGAAGTTCATCATCTCATTAAACGTGTTGGCCAAGGTGAACATGAACTGACTATATTGCAAGGTGTTGAGCTAATTGTCGAGCCCGGTCAAACAATTGCTCTTATCGGCGAGTCGGGATCAGGTAAATCAACTCTTTTAGGGATCATTGCCGGACTTGATGACGGCACCAGTGGTAGTGTCAGTTTGCTGGGGCAAGAGTTAACGCAAATGGATGAAGAACAGCGGGCGCGTCTACGTGCACAAAGTGTGGGTTTTGTTTTTCAATCCTTTATGTTGATCCCCACACTGAATGCCATTGAAAACGTACAACTTCCCTCGTTATTACGGGGTGAATCAGAATCCAGCAGCCAGCAACATGCCGTTAGTTTATTAACTGAATTAGGTCTGGGTAATCGACTCAAACATATGCCAGCACAATTGTCAGGTGGTGAGCAACAGCGAGTTGCATTAGCCAGAGCTTTCAATGGCCGTCCTGAAATTTTGTTTGCAGATGAACCGACGGGGAATCTTGATCGTCAGACTGGGGATAAAATTGCTGATTTGCTTTTTTCAATGAATAAAGAGCATGGCACAACCTTGATCCTCGTTACTCATGACCATGAACTGGCAGCCCGCTGTCAACGCCGTTTAAGATTGGTCGATGGTCTATTAAGGGAAGAGGCATGATTTGGCGCTGGTTCTGGCGTGAGTGGAAAACGCCATCATTATTAATTGTTTGGTTGGCACTGACGCTAGCGGTTGCTTGCGTGTTAGCGTTAGGGCGTATTAGCGACCGTATTGAAAATAGCATGAGCTATCAGAGCCGCGAATTATTAGCGGGTGATTTAGTGTTGCGATCTTCTCAGCCGAGCGATCCGGCTTGGTTACAGGATGCTAAAAATAGTGGCTTGAAAGTGAGTCAGCAAATTTCATTTTCAACTATGGCCTACTCAACGGCAGATGAAGATGCTCGACCACAATTAGTGCTGATCAAAGCCGCCGATAGTGCCTATCCGTTATATGGTGGATTAGTCACTGAGCCTGCGGGGTTACAGCCAACAAAAGGGCAAATATTAGTCGCCCCTAGATTGCTTGAGCTATTAAACCTAAAGTTAGGCGATGATATTGATATTGGCGATGCTACATTAAAAGTTGCAGGTACTTTAGAGCAAGAACCGGATAGTGGTTTTAATCCTTTTCAAATCGCCCCAAGAGCACTTATTTCGATTGAAGATGCTGCATTGACCGGCGCTATTCAATTAGGAAGCCGATTAACGTATCGAGACATGTTCGCCGGAGATAGTGACGCTATTGAGGCTTTCCATGCAAAATTTGATAAAGATTTAAGAACTGATCAACGTTGGTATACCTTAAATGAAGATAATGGTGCGGTAGGAAAGACATTCCAACGTGCACAACAATTTCTTTTATTGTCTGTTTTATTGACGTTATTACTGGCAATTGCTGCTGTTGTTGTTTCAATGACCCATTATTGTCGTAGTCGACACCAGTTGATTGCGGTATTAAAAACCCTTGGAGCAGGGCGTAGTGCGCTGCGAAAATGGATTATTGGTCAGTGGTTGGTTATTTTAATTGCCGCTGCGCTATTAGGTTCATTGCTTGGGCTCGCCTTTGAAGGCATCTTGATGCAAATTCTAGGCGCAATGCTTCCAAAAGCATTACCTTCAGCAAGTTTATGGCCTTGGGTTTGGGCGATAGGCACATTATTTATCATCGCGATTATTGTGGGTATTCGTCCTTATTATCAATTAATGGCAACGCAACCTTCGCGAGTGTTACGTGAAGATGCACAATCACCCGTTTGGCCTTTGTATTACTATCTCCCCATAGTCACACTCATTGTCGTGGGAGGATTATTTTTATTTGCGGGTGTGAACCCTTTACTATGGTCAATCCTGATTGGCATCGTGGTTTTGGCAATTCTCCTAGCACTTATCGGTTGGATAGGGCTGTGGGGCTTACGTCATATTAAGTTTAAACAGTTAAGTTTACGGCTTTCGGTCAGCCGTTTATTGCGCCAACCAATGCAAACAATCACACAAATGAGCGCATTTTCGCTCTCGTTTATGTTGTTAGCATTATTAGTTTTGGTTCGAGGTGATTTGCTCGACCGTTGGCAGCAGCAGCTTCCAGCCGATAGTCCGAATTATTTCTTGATCAATATGACTCAAGAACAAATTAAGCCAGTAACAGAGCTTTTGGCGCAATATAAAGTCAAACCTACAGGCTTTAACCCTGTAGTATTGGCGCGTCTGGCGGAGATTAACGATAGATCAGCGATTGAATGGGCAGATGAACGCGATCCAAACAATAACACGGTACGACGTGAGCTGAGCCTGACTTGGGAATCCATTTTACCACCGGCCAATTTAATGGATAAAGGCACTTGGCCACCAAAAGCGGGTGAGGTGTCTATTGAACAGACCGTCGTGAAAGAGCTTGGAATAAAAATTGGCGATAAGCTAACGTTTAATTCTGGGGCACAAATTTTTTCTGCGACAGTGAGTAGTATTCGAACGGTAGATTGGGAAAGTTTACGACCTAATTTTTACTTTATTTTCTCTGAAGAAAGTTTATCTCAAATGCCAGCCACTTGGTTGAGTAGTTTCCATTATGACGGTGATGGCCAGTTATTGACGCAGCTTAGCCGTAACTATCCAACCATTAATGTGCTAGACACTGGCGCAATTATTACCCAAATCCAGCAAATTCTCCAACAAGTGAGTCAGGCTTTAGAAGTGATGGTAGTGTTAGTGATTTTATGCGGATTGTTGCTATTACTTGCTCAAGTCCAAGTCGGTATGAGTCAACGTGAACGCGAGTTAGTGGTTTACCGTACGCTAGGTGCCAGTAAAAAGCTGATGCGAAGAACACTTTGGAGTGAGTTTGCATTATTAGGTCTAATGGCCGGTTTTGCTGCGGCTTTTGGTGCAGAAATTGCTCTGTGGTTATTGCAAACTAAAGTGTTTGATTTTCCATGGCAACCTGAGTGGCGTATCTGGTTAATACTACCGCTAAGCGCTGCGTTGTTGCTATCAATATGCGGAGGTTGGTTAGGCTTGCGCTTATTAGGCACTGGTAATCAGCACCGACGTTTATCGAATGGTTGAGTTATAAAACTTCAGGTAGATATCAATGTATTAAATACCTTGATGTCTACCTATTTTTCTTCTGTGAAAAATAAATTCGCTACAATCTTTCAAGTAAAATAACTGTCTTGAATTCATCACTAAACTGTCATTTGCCGTAGTTATGATTCCGTCGTCGATTATTGAATAATCTAATAATAGGATCATAACAATGTTGCATCGTCGCATGATTGGCTCATTATCTTTACTTGCTACTTTAATTTCATTTAGCACCACAGGGTTTGCTCAACAACAAGTTCCGGCTTCATTGGCTGGACATGCTATTTTACCCGTGAATTCAAGTGTTCCTGCACCTGAAAATGCCCCTTCGGATCTACAAACTAGTGGTAAATTTACTACTGCTAAACGTGTTGATACCCTTGGGCAAATTGAAGGAAAATCCGCAGATCGTCCAACAGGTATGCATATCCCAATTAAAGGGCAGCCTTTACAAGGACATTCAGGTATTAAGCGGATGGCTGATGGGACTTATTGGGTACTGACGGACAATGGTTTTGGTAATAAAGTTAATTCTCCTGATTCAATGCTTTATCTAACCCAATACGATATCGATTTTAAAACAGGTAAAGCCAACCCGCTGAAAACTGTTTTCTTCCAAGATCCAAATAAAATTATTCCGTTCCATATCATTAATGAAAGTTCTCAAGAACGTTACCTAACTGGTAGTGATTTTGACCCGGAAAGCTTTCAATTTGCAGATGGTGCGTTATGGGTAGGGGATGAGTTTGGACCGTATTTAATCAAAATGGATTTAGACGGTAAAGTTTTAGCCTTATTTGAAACCCAAGTTGATGGCAAGAAAGTGGTTTCTCCAGATCACTACCAAGTTACTACACCGGGTAAACCTACTGATAAAGTTAGCTTTCAAGTTAATCGGTCAAAAGGTTTTGAAGGGATGGCTTCATCACCAGATGGTTCAAAATTGTACCCAATGTTAGAAGGGGCAGTTTGGAATGAAGACAAGCAAGATTATGAAAATGTTGATGGTAAACGCGCTGCACGCATTCTTGAATTTGATGTGAAGAAACAAGATTGGACAGGCCGTAGCTGGTTATATGTCTTTGAAGATAATCAAAATGCGATTGGTGATTTTAACTTAATTGATGCTACTCATGGGCTGATTATCGAACGTGATAACGGTGAAGGTACGGCTGATAAAGCTTGCGCACAAGGGGCAACAAATACAGAGAATTGCTTTAGCAATTTAGCTAAATTTAAACGCGTTTATCGTATTGAGTTTTCAGATAAAAACGTGGGATCTGCGGTAGATAAGCAAGCTTATATTGATTTGATGAATATCCAAGACCCAAATAGCTTAGCAAGAAAACCATTAAACGAGGGTGTTTTCACTTTTCCATTCTTCACTATCGAAAATGTTGATGTAGTTGATAGCGAACATATTATTGTTGGTAACGATAATAATTATCCGTTCTCATCGAGCCGTGAACCAAATAAAGCAGATGATAATGAGTTTATTTTACTCAAAGTACCAGAACTATTAGCACCTTAATAATCCGTTATATCTCGTGTTGTAGCATTGTTGGATAGCTACGACACGAATTATTTAGCTATTGATATTGTTCAAAATGCCGAGTTTTTGAATCCTTAATTTCCCTTGGTTTTAGTATTAGCCTGAGTGTGTTTTCAGGCTTTTTTTTATTTATACTCGTCATACTTCAAGCCGCAGGGGTGTTGACTGCGCTCAGCTACCCGAATCACATACTATGTATGCTCATCGGGATATCGCTAACTATTTGAATTATATATTATGAGTGATTTAAAGTTGGGGGCTTCATTCGTAATGTTAGTAACAAAATCACAATAACCGGCGCTGCAATAATCAAAAATGCAGGCGTGAAACTGCCAGTATAATCTTTTACTGCACCAGCAATGAAAGGGGCTAAACAGGCAATCGTGGAAAATAAATTAACGATGGAAAAAAGTTCTAAATAAGGGCCACGACCGAAATAGTTGGACAATAAGACACTGGATGCTAAAAAGGTCATGCCATAGCCAATACCAACAAAAATAACAAATAAAATCAACCAGAACCAAGAAGTAGCAATACTTAAGAAAACCACACCCAATACCATAATAATTAAACTACCAATCAGTAACTTTTTAGGTTCTAGCCATTCGCCAGCGGCGCCACCAATAAATCGAGAAAATGCATTTACGAAAGCCATGGTGCTGAGTAATGACACCGCTACCGTCATACTAAACCCTCGTTCTTCAATATGCGCGACTGCAAAGCTATTGACGGTAATACCACACCATAAAAATGAAGTGTAAGTTGCGGCAATTAAATAAAATTGCCAAGTACGTAGCGCTCGGCCTACGGTCCAAACCTGATTTGTTCGATAAACAGGTTTGTTGGCATTGCTGACTTGTTTTTGCATCACCATTTTGGCGTGAGCTTGTTCTTTTTTACCTTCACGCAGCATCAAGATGGTGACTAATGTAATGACACTCAAGTAAATCGCACACAGTACCCAATGCATCCGCCAAGAGCCGAGTTGATTAGAGGCATAAAAATAGATCCAAGGCCCTGCCACGCCGCCTAAACCACCAATCGTAAAATAAAGACCGAATGCTAAAGATTGTTTTTCAAATAAGCGGGAAAGTACATAGGTGCCTGGCACCGTGGCAAGTAAGGTAAAACCTACCCCAATTAAGGCGGTACCAAGAAAGTAAGTGCTGATGATTTCGGTAGAATAGAGATTATAGAAACCGGCAACAAAGAATAACGTGCCTAGCAATAATGTTAAGCGGACACCCACCTTACGAATGAGTAAAGAAGGCAAGAAACTGGCTAGCCCACAGGTTAATCCAAGCAAAGTAAAACCAAACCCTGCTTCCGTCCAGCTCCATTTTAGTTCTTCTATCATCCCGGGCAATACCACGCCTAAAGAGGTGAATGTGGTCGCAGTAGCTAAAAAATAAACCATCCCTAATAGAACTAAAATGCTCCATTGATAGAAAGGGCTAAAAGTTGGAGAGGGTGCGGCTTGTACGTCTGGCATGTCGGCTCCAGTAAAACCGTATGCCTTTATATTTTGATATTTATCATCAACAGGAGTACGGCAAAAATAACAAAATGCCCGAAATTAAATACTCGGGCATCGAATAGGGGCTATTTTCGCTATTTATTGGCGAGAGTACCAGTCTAATTTTACTTTTGCCCACTCAATGCCACTTTTATACTCATTTGGCAGCAAAGTTGTTAGTGCATCAAGTGTTGAAGTGAGTTTGTCGCAATCATGGTGAGACAGGTTTAAATGTCCCACTTTGCGTACTGGGCGTACTTCTTTTTCATACCAGTGTAGATGAACTAATGGCAAGCTTAGCCAGTCAGTATTTACGTCGGTTCCAATTAAATTGACCATTACCGCTGGGCTCTCGACTTCAGGGGAGGGCATGGGTAAATCTAAAATAGCGCGTAAATGTAACTCAAATTGGCTGATAGATGCGCCATTTTGTGTCCAGTGGCCGCTATTATGCACTCGTGGTGCAATCTCATTAATGAGTAATTTATCGCCGACGACAAAACATTCCATTGCCATCACGCCAGTATAATCAAGTTCATCCATGACAGCGCTCAACATCGATTGTGCTTGTTGCTGGTGGGCATTGCTTGATTTAGGGAAGGCGACACTGGTGCGTAAAATACCTTCTTGATGAAGATTATGTGTAATTGGGTAAAAAACAGATTTTCCGACTCGGTTTCGAGCACCAATAATAGAGACTTCGGCATCAAATGGAATGCCTTGTTCGACAATACATTCACCATAAATTTCAGCAGGTAAATCAGTTTCATCGCCGGGTCTTACACGCCACTGCCCACGGCCGTCATAGCCACCAGTGCGGCGTTTTACAATCAGAAAGTCACCTAATGTGGCAAATAATTCAGGCCATTGATCAGGGGATTCAAGTAAAGCCCAAGGGGCGGTGGCAAGTTGCAATGAATCATATAAGTTTTTTTGTGGGGATCTGTCTGCTAAACGTGGAAAAATATCACGGTTAATAAACGCATTATGACGGGCTAATTCTTTGGTTAAGGGGGTTTCTGGCCAACGTTCAATTTCTGCGGTGATCACGCTTTGTTGATAAGGAACGGCTTCTGGTTCCGCATCTAAGCCTACTGGAAAGACAGCTATTCCCAGCGGTTCACCGGCTTGACGCAACATACGACCAAGCTGACCATTTCCTAAGACACAAACTGGTTTCATTATGCCTCCCGTGGATCTGGGTTATTTAGCACATCTTGAGTTTGTGTTTCACGCCATGCTGATAAGCGTTTAAAAATATCCGGATTGGTTATCGCCAAAATTTGTGCCGCTAATAGTGCGGCGTTTGCGGCTCCAGCTTTCCCTATTGCTAAGGTGCCAACAGGAATGCCCTTTGGCATTTGCACGATAGAATACAGGCTATCAACTCCACTAAGTGCAGCACTTTGTACAGGAACGCCTAGAATAGGCACGAGGGTTTTCGCTGCTAACATACCGGGTAAATGTGCCGCTCCACCTGCACCTGCAATGATCACATCAAAGCCGTTTTTTTTAGCCTGTTCTGCAAATGAAAACAGTTTATCGGGCGTGCGATGAGCGGAGACAATTTCAACATGAAAAGGCAGTTGCAGTTCAGTCAACACATCAGCAGCATTCTGCATGGTTGTCCAATCACTTTTAGAACCCATAACAATGGCGATTTTTGCCGCAGATTGAGCAGGAACTTGGGCAGTCATTTAGTGCTTCCCTGTATTTAAAAAATATCACCGGTAAGGTGGGAAATGGAATTAAGTCGATCATATCATGGTAATGCGGTAAGGAAAACGTTTGCGTGGTTGTTTTTTGAGCTAACAGTAGGCGTAAACGATAAAAATAATGAGAGATAAATTAATCAGAATGGGAAAAAAATGAGCTCAATACCTTGTTCATTAATCACAAATGCAGAGCCTTCTTGATGCCATGCGCCGAGCACACCTCGATAATGTGGTTTGTCATTAATGGCAATTTCATGGATAGCAGGACGGTGGGTGTGTCCGTGGATCATCCAGTCAGCATGATATTTTTGCATCTCAGTAATGACGGCTTGTGGATTAACATCCATGATTGACTCAGATTTCATACTGCTCGCGTGCTGGCTATCACTGCGCATTTTTTGTGCAATTCGGCGGCGAATAAACAAGGGTAGAGTGAGAAAGAGCTTTTGTATCCAAGGTGTATGTACTTTTTTACGGTAGTTTTGGTACGCTGCATCATCAATGCACAAGGTATCGCCGTGTAAAATTAATATCCGTTTGCCATACAGTTCTAACAATGTTTCTTGAGGTAAGATAGTCATACCGCACTGTTTAGCATAACGTTGACCAATTAAAAAATCACGATTTCCATGAATGAAATAGCAAGGGATACCGCGCTCAGTCAGTTGTTTTAGCGCTTGAGCTACCTGTAGGTGAAGCGGATTATCGTCATCATCGCCAATCCAATAATTGAAAAAATCACCGAGTATGTATAAGCGCTCAGCGTGGATAGCTTGCTGCTGAATAAAATGGATAAAACCGGCGGTGATCGCCGGTTCATCTTCACTCAGATGTAAATCTGCAATGATGTAAGTGGACATATCTTCTGAGATTACTCGCTGATAGTCACTTTTTCGATCAGAACGTCTTCGCGTGGTACGTCTTGGTGGTGACCACTACGACCCGTTGCTACGCCTTTGATCTTGTCAACAACGTCCATACCTTCAACAACTTCAGCGAATACACAGTAACCCCAACCATCAGGGCGCTCTGAACGGAAGTTCAAGAAGTCATTGTCTGCAACGTTAATAAAAAATTGTGCAGTTGCAGAGTGTGGATCATTAGTACGTGCCATCGCCAATGTACCACGGGTATTTTTTAAACCGTTGTTGGCTTCATTTTTAATCATGGCTTTCGTGTCTTTTTGTTTCATGCCAGGCTCAAAACCACCGCCCTGAACCATGAAACCGTTAATAACACGGTGGAAAATGGTATTATTGTAAAAGCCTTCGCGGCAGTAAGCTAAGAAGTTTTCGACAGTTACTGGTGCTTCGTCGTTAAAAGTTTTAATAACAATGTCACCGTGATTTGTATGAAATGTAACCATAATAGCTATCCTGAATAATTGTTTTTTATGCGCTCTCTGATGAAAGCGTTGAGATCAGAAAGTTTATATCACAGATGAAACCTGACTTGAAGCGACAGCGCATTTTGTAAAAATTTTATTGTGCGCAAAATAAGTCCAGTATCGGGGAATAAACCCTGTTCAATACCTTGCATTCTGGGGGTGATCGGGGTTCAATATCATGGTATTTTTATTCACAGATAGCTAATGTGGATATCGTGGTTATCGTTCAACTTTTCGCCTTGTGGCGATCCGAAGTATTTTAAGTCATGAGATATGATCGCTGCCTTAATCTGTGACATGTTTCAACTAAATGATAAATAACACATATTGTGCTAACAAATGGAAAAATTCAGATGCTACAAATTTACAACACACTAAGTCGTCAAAAAGAAGAATTTAAGCCCATCCACTCAGGGAAAATTGGGATGTACGTGTGTGGCATCACCATTTACGATCTGTGCCATATTGGTCACGGACGTACCTTTGTTGCTTTTGATGCAATTAGCCGTTATTTACGTTATTTAGGTTACGATTTAAATTATGTGCGTAATGTAACGGATATTGACGATAAAATTATTAAGCGTGCAGCAGAAAATAATGAAACTGTTGAAGCGTTAACGACACGTATGTTAGCTGAAATGCATAAAGATTTTGATGCATTAAATATTCTGCGTCCAGATAGTGAGCCTCGAGCGACAAGGCACATTGAAGAAATTATCGAATTAACCCAAAGTTTAATTCAGCGCGGTCACGCTTATGTTGCTGAAAATGGCGATGTGATGTTTGAAGTAAAAACCGACCCAGATTATGGGTTACTATCTCGCCAAGATTTAGACCAATTACAAGCAGGTGCGCGTGTTGAAGTCGCTGATGTAAAACGTAATCCAATGGATTTTGTATTATGGAAAATGTCGAAAGAAGGTGAACCAAGCTGGGAATCACCTTGGGGCTTAGGCCGTCCAGGTTGGCACATTGAATGTTCTGCAATGAATAGCAAATCCCTTGGTCATCATTTTGATATTCATGGTGGAGGTTCTGATTTAATGTTCCCACATCATGAAAATGAAATCGCTCAATCCACCTGTGCCCATGATGGTCCTTATGTTAATTATTGGATGCACTCGGGTATGGTGATGGTCGATAGAGAGAAAATGTCTAAATCTCTCGATAACTTTTTTACGATCCGTGATGTATTAGCGTATTACGATGCTGAAACAGTGCGTTATTTCTTATTATCTGGTCATTATCGCAGCCAGCTTAATTATACAGAAGAAAACTTAAAGCAAGCACGTACTGCGTTAGAGCGTCTGTATACGGCTTTACGCGGAACGGATAAAACAGCGACTCCTAAAGGTGGTGAGGAGTTTAAAGCACGTTTTTGTGCCGCAATGAATGACGATTTTAATACCCCAGAAGCTTATTCCGCACTGTTTGATATGGTACGTGAGATTAACCGCTTAAAAGCTGAAGATATGGCTGCGGCAAACGGTATGGCTGCTCAGTTGCGTGAGCTTTCGGGGGTATTAGGTCTTTTAGAGCAAGATCCGGAAACCTTTTTGAAAGGCGGCGCACAAACGGAAGATGACGCTGAAGTGGCTAAAATCGAAGCGTTAATTAAGCAACGTAATGATGCGCGTAAGAATAAAGAATGGGCATTAGCGGACGTGGCGCGTGATGAGCTAACTGCCATGGGGATTGTACTGGAAGATAGCACTGCTGGCACGATTTGGCGCCGTAAATAAAAATACTCATCATATTTCAATCTGTAGCAGCGTTGGTTTCACTCGGCTACCCGAATCACATACTTGTGTATGCTCATCGGGATAGCCTTGTTTACCGCCTTGCTACAACTCGAACTATTTTGAGTATTTAATGGATATAATTTATTAAAAGTCATTAATAGTTTTGTTAGTTCCATTTGGCTACCTGAATAATATACTTATGTATACCCTGAAATTCCCTTGCTTGCCGCCTACCCACAGTATGAATTATTTAGCGTATTCAATGGTCATAAATGATAAAAAATAGCTAATAGTTTTATAAAACCTTCAAACCTTCAAACCTTCAAACCTTCAAACCTTCAAGAACAAGAAATAATTATTTTCTTTTCAAATATTGTGTGTAAATAACATATCAGTTCTAGTGTCGTTGGTTTCACTCGTCTAACCGAATCATATACTTGTGTATGTTCATTGGGATAGCTTGGTTAGTTTCTAAATCTGCAAGAAATAATTATTTTGTTGTCAAATAATGTGTATGAATTACATACAATCTGCAATTATTTGACATAAGGGAACAAAGTTATGACAACAGCGGCCAGTTTATTAGGTAGATCTCCAGTTAATATGCCCCCACAAAATGAAAATCGACAAAATAGTGATACTCAGCAAAATATGAGTATAACATCGGTGAAAAATACCAATATTAATAGACCTTCTTGTTTTCGTGGATTAAAAAATCAGATGATTAATTTATGGCATCGATTTATTCATTGCATTATTAATAAACATGCTTCATCTATGACAACCTTAAAACCTAGTTTTATTAGCTATATTAAGGATGAAGGTAATGATTTCGCTAAAGATATTAGTGTTGTGAATAAAAAAGAAAATGGCCTATCCATTATAAACAAAGAAAATTTAATAAGAAAATCGAATGAGCTTTTAAGTGCGTCTAAATATACTGAACAATATTTAAAAATATTACTCAATGAGGCACCAAGTGCATTGATAATTTTAGCTACAAATACAGAACTTGAGGAAAAAACGTGTGATGATGCTCATACACCTATCTTTTTTCAAGGTGAAAAATTTAAAAAATATGGCGATATCAATATTCTTTCCGTTAAAACTTCAAATACTCAGAATATAGGCCGATTGGCTATCGATAACTACAATATTACACTTGGTGGTGACAAGGTGGTTACGTCAATACCCGTTATTCATGTTGTTAATTGGTTGGATGTTTCCTATTTAAATGAAGATGATAAACAAAACCTATTAGGCCACATAACGGAAACAATAAATAATCGGAAAAAACTATCTTTACCACAATCTGGTTATGAGAGGAAACTTCCAGAACCAAAAAAAGAGCTATTTGCACTTTCTTTTAAAAGTAATAAAGCTGATACTTTTTTTGAAAGTTTTAGTGTGATTAATAAAGTTATTTAATAATATTATAAGAATTAAAATTTAATGCTAAATTGATTTAGGCACGCTGGTTCGAAGGAGTAGGTGAAAATTTATTGATAATCCATCGTAATTTAAACTGAGATCGATTCTTGTCACTTTTGTATGGTCATAACTAATTTATGGCTAAATTTGAAAGAAACAATTATTCCTATAATGAATAATAAGATTAAGTAATAAACAAGTTAATTATTATTTGAATAACATTTTATTTATATAAGGGGATAGTTGATCGTGAATGTATTTAAAAAACAAGCTGTTATAGCACAAGTTACTTCTTTGCCTCATTCTACTGAATTTACAGATGATATTGCTGGTGTTAAAGAGCAAAAGACTGCACCTCCAACTTTATTGGCGAATATGAAGTCTGTTAAAAATACAACGATAAAAACACCATTTTTATCGAAAATACAAAGTGCCATTAACACATTAAAACAATGGAGCCATTCGATTATTGATAAGGTAATTGGAATCAGAAAACAACATGTACCAACTGATACTCAGAATATTAGGTCAACAGCATCCCAAAATTATGAAGCTATCGCTTTAACTCAAGGACCAAGTAATTCTCTTCTGGCACTAGATGAACAGCTAAGTTTTGAACAATTAAAGGCTATGACAAGCCAAAGGATTACCGATCAAAAAATTGTTTATGTAAATAAAAGTAATGGTGTTCTTGGCGCTCGGTATAGTGATATACCCACAGCTAAAAAAACTCAAGTACATATCATTGATGAACTAGATGAAAAAATAGGCTTACCGGCTAATCATTTGCAAATTAATGGTGAAAATATTGCTATTCGCTCTCAGTATCCTATAGAAGATAGTAAAAAATTAGAAAACCATATTCGAATGATTGTGGATAATAAAGTTCCCGCCATACTGATTTTAGCGTCAAAAAATGATATAACAAAAGGCAAACTCCCAGCCTATTTTATGGAAAATAAAAAAAGTGGAGCTTTTGAGGTAACTGTCACTCGCCCTAATAAACATATCACTATTAAGAAGGGGGAGTTAATCATTGAACGTTATAAAATGAAAATAAGTTATGCCCAAGATGGTATTAAAAAAAATCATTATATACCGGTGAGTCATGTCACTAATTGGGAAGATAAAACAACAGTAAAAGCAATGGATGTAGTCGCTTTAGCAAAAGAAGTTAATTTAATGACTAAAACAAAGTTAAATGGATGGGCCACAAGTAATAGAAACAAAGAGAATAACCCAAGAGAACAACTTCCTTTGATTCACTGTAAAGCTGGTGTTGGTCGTACAGGATTGGTTGTTGGTGCAATGCAATTAATGAAATCAGAAAATACATTATCAGCAACAGAAATTATCTTAGATTTACGTGAAAGTGGTACACCAACTATGGTTCAGACTAGAGAACAGCATCATACATTACAGGAAATTGAAAAAATCATGAAGACGGATAAGCTAGTTTAACAATAAACAGATATACCTATTAAAAATCCCCCAATTAAGGGGGAATCAAATATTTTTATTCACAATATATTAAGCGATACTTGCCATTTCTTGTTCCGCTTCTGGTGAGCTGGCTTTTTTAATCAAAGCATACAAAATACCTGAAACCAACGTACCGGCAATAATCGCGAATAAATACATCAGAACATGGTTAACCGCCTCGGGTATTAGCAGCACGAATAAACCACCATGTGGCGCCATTAATTGAATACCAAAGAACATGGATAACGCACCTGTTATCGCTCCACCGATAATACAAACTGGGAGCACACGGATGGGGTCTTTAGCGGCGAATGGAATTGCCCCCTCAGAAATAAAACATAAGCCTAAAACAAAGGATGCTTTACCCGCTTCTCGCTCAGCTTGCACAAATTTATGGCGAGCAAGTAATGTTGAGAGCCCCATTGCTAGTGGTGGTACCATACCTGCGGCCATAATGGCGGCCATTGGAGCATAGGTTTGCGAACTTAATAAACTCACACCAAAAGCATAAGCGGCTTTATTAATTGGTCCACCCATATCCGTACACATCATGGCACCTAAAATAGCCCCTAAAATAATGGCATTAGTACCTTGGATTGAGATCAACCATGTTGTTAGCTTAAGCATTAAAAATGCAGCGGGTTGACCGATGACATAGATCATCGCCAGTCCGGTAATTAATGTGGATAGTAACGGTATAATTAAAATTGGCTTTAATGCCGCCATTGACTGTGGCAATTTAATTTTTGTGCTAAGAAATAGTGCACAGTAACCAGCTAAAAATCCTGACACTATCCCGCCAAGAAAACCTGCACCTAAGGTGACGGCAAGGGCACCACCGACTAAACCAGGGGTTAAACCGGTTCTATCGGCTATTGAGTAAGCAATATAAGCGGAAAGCACTGGCACCATTAAGCCGAGAGCGGTATCACCACCGATAACTTTAAGCGCCCAAGCCAAAGTACCTTGTACTTGAGCCGAGTCTAAGCCGAAAGCGAATGACAGCGCAGTACAAAGACCCCCAGCGACCACCATCGGTAACATATAGGAAACGCCAGTCAGTAAATGCTTATAGACACCGCGTTTTTCACCTTGTGAATGTGTTTCAGAATTAGCAGTACTTTGAGCGCTAAATACCGTCGCCTCCTTCAGTGCTTTATCCATCTCTTGGGCGGTCTTCTTGAGTGCAGCGCTGGTGGAGGTGCGATACATGCGTTTGCCTGCAAACTTGTCGACATTCACTTCAATATCCGCAGCAACGATCACCAAATCAGCTTGGTCAATATCTTCTGCCGTGATCTCATTACCGACACCGACAGAACCGCGAGTTTCAACTTTGATTTTCCAGCCACGTTTTTTAGCTTCAGCTTCGAGCGCTTCAGCGGACATATAAGTATGAGCAACCCCTGTAGGGCAAGCGGTAACCGCAAGGACAGAAAGCGTTTTTGAATTTGTTTGTGCGGATGTTGTTGATTCTATTATTGTGGCTTCAGCGTTTGCTTTAGCTAAAAATTCGGTAGGCTGTCTGATGGCTTCATCAGGATGGCCAAAATAGATTTTTTTATCCAGAGCTTCAAAATTTTCAGGCAACTCGTCCCCAAAAATAATAACCACATCAGCATCTGCTGCTTTATCGGTAATCGACATATCTTGCGTGGAAAGCGCACTTTTTAGTGCATCAAAGGCAAGCTTTATCGCTGCGGGGCCTTGATGATTATTTGCAGTAATCCATAGTTTCATTATGTTTATCCTCACTACAACGTGAAAGGTTGCAAATCAATACGCGCCATCATGCGAGCTAGCTGCGTTCTATCTGTGATACCGACATTCGGTTGGGAAACGGCAAGAGCGGAAATTGCAGTTGCTAAGCGCAGCGTATGTTCACTGGTTTGTCGCATCATCAGACCATAAATTAGACCGCCAACCATTGAATCTCCGGCACCAACAGTACTGATAACCTCACAATGAGGTGGTTTAGCAAACCATGCGCCAGATGAATTTACCCACATTGCTCCTTCTGCACCTAAAGAGATAACAACATGGGCAATGCCTTGGCTGCGTAATTGATTTGCGGCTTCCACGACATCTTTATGTGTCGGTAGTGGTTTACCGGCCCAGATTTCTAATTCGCGGTGATTTGGTTTGACTAGCCAAGGTGAGGATTTTAAGCCAGCAACAAAAGATTCACGGCTACTATCAAAAATAACGCACATACATTCATTACGTAGGCGTAGCATCCATTTAGTGAAATCTTCGAGATCAACACCTTCAGGAATACTGCCGCTGACGCAAATCATATCGAATTGGCCAGCCCAACTGAGAGAGTCTGCGACAAAACGTTGCCAATCTGCTTTGGTGACTTTGAAGCCTGAAAAATTAAAGTCGGTCACATGACCGCTTTTTTCAGTTAACTTTACATTGATGCGTGTTCGACCTTCTACAATTTGAAAGCGATTGGCAATACCGGTTTCACTAAACACTTTTTGAAAGCCGTCTTGATTTTCTTTACCTAAAAAGCCGCCAACAGTGACATCAATACCAAGGTTTTTTAGAACCTTAGCCACATTAATACCTTTACCTGCCGCATGAAGTCCTGCGGTTTTAACCAGATTCACTTCACCAGTATCAATTTCAGGCAGTAAGCCAACCAAATCATAAGCCGGGTTTAAAGTGATGGTTGCAACTCTCCTGTTCATGCTATTTCCTCTCCAAGACCTGAATTAATGGCATTACCGATCGCGGATATCGCTTCTTGGGCGTCAGCACCTTCAGCATGAATACGCAGGCGGTGACCACATTTAGCGCCTAAACTGACGATTTTCATCAAGCTTCGTCCATTTACAGGGGTGGAGGTGCCATCGAGATTACTTACAGTGATTGCGCTTTTGAACTTTTTAATATTGCTGACTAGCATGGTACTAGGACGTGTGTGAAGTCCATGTGGATTATGAACAATAAACTCTTCTGTCACGGCATTTTGTTCTGATGTGTCGCTTTCTTGGTTATCATTTTTGGCACAAAAGAGTGAGATAAGGTTATCAACGTTATCTATTTTAAATAAATCATTTATTTTTTTATTTTGTAATAATTGATTGATTTTAAATAAAAAATCATCAACCTGACTATTTGCATAGGAAATAGTAATTAAACCTTTAACAGGGTTATTTTGATACGTGAATTCGTTTTTTACCGTTGATAACGCAATGGCACTGTGAATATTACCAGTGACACTATCACTCAACCAAATGCTCTGGCCTAAGTAATAGGGGGTTTCAGTTAATACTCGAGTGATAAAATCAGTGCTAATAGATTCTGAGTTTTGTAAGCTAATAATATTTTGCATTTTTAACGCATTGATATTATTAGTATCAATATTCAGGGTAACCATGGTGTCATCAAATTTAAGAGGCTGAATCTGACTTTCCCCCATAAGTAAGCTTCTTAACGTTTCCACGGAATTTGTTTTTGCCATTTCCTGGGCAATATTTTCATCGCTAATAATGTGTGTTAATTGACGCAATAGTGTTAAGTGCTCGTCAGATTGTGCGGCAATACCGATGACAATATAAGCGATTTGGCCTTCACCCCAGTCGATTCCTTGAGGAAACTGAAATACAGCAAAACCCGTTTTCAATACTTGAGAGCGCGTATCTACTGTGCCATGAGGGATAGCTATCCCATTACCTAAGAAAGTTGGCGCTTGGTTTTCTCTTTCTAACATGCCTTGAACATAACCGCTTTTAACATATCTGGCTTCAGCTAGTGCCGCTGCAATTTGTTCAATTGCATCTTGTTTGCTGTGCGCGGTGGCTGCAAGATGAATATCTTTAATTGACAGGTTAAACATGATTTCTCCTGATTATTCTTTTTAAGAACCAATTCAGACAAAACGTGCCAAATTGATTAGTTGTTATACGTGTTATCGTTAACAATATAGCTGAATCGATAAAGCTTGTCTATGAAGTAGGCGGATGAAAAATGAGATCTTGCTGGCAAAAAGAGATTTTTAGCGCAAATTTATATTTTTAAAAATTGGTTAATTGAAAAAGCTGAAGTCTGGCTGAAGTTTAGCTGAAATACTGATTTTGCTTTTTTAGGCGAGAATGTTGAATAATTAAAAGACTTAAATTGACTTACGCTAGGTGAGAAATAACCGATTTTATACAGGAAATACAGGGGGAGGAGGGAAGGTAAATAGGGGGTTAGTCAAAAGTTGAGTAAGCTGAATGACGCTTCAGCTTACTCTGGGACTAGTTTTTTCGAGTTTATTATTGCCAATGATAGCGTTTAATTAGTCAGTGAAAGATGATTTAAGCAATAACCAACCAAATAGATGCTAATACTAACGTTAAAAAAAGTAGTCCCTAGGTGAATTAGTCTTGGACTTTAATTTTTTCACTACCAAGTGAAACGATTTTGCCCGCTAAAATTTTGCAGCGTTTACGTGTTTCAATTACATCGTCAACTTTTACTTGGCCAGCCGCAATCATTGCTTTAGCCATTGCACCGCTTTCTGCCCATCCTTGAATTTTTAGCAAATCGCATAACTCAACATGCGGATGCCCATCAAGATTGAAAATTTCCATTGTTGCTCCAGATTTCATTAAATATCGTGATACTCTTCGCACGCTTGCAGCGTGTTTTGGATAAGGGTAGCGACGGTCATTGGCCCGACACCGCCTGGTACAGGGGTTATCCAAGAGGCGAATTTCGAGGCTTCATCAAAATCAATATCGCCAGTCACTTTGCCGTTGTCTAAGCGGTTAATGCCCACATCAACTACTATTGCACCCGGTTTTATCCACTCACCCGGTATAAAGTTAGGCTTACCAACAGCAACAACGAGTAAATCTGCGTTGCGAACATGTTGTTCTAAGTTTTGGGTAAACCGGTGAGTTACCGTTGTGGTGCAGCCCGCTAATAATAATTCAAGGCTCATTGGACGACCAACGATATTTGAAGCGCCAACAATTACCGCATTTAACCCATAGGTATTAATGTCATAACGTTCAAGCAGGGTGACGATACCTTTAGGTGTGCACGGGCGCAGGCGAGGGGCTCGTTGGCATAGTCGACCGACATTATAAGGGTGGAAACCATCGACATCTTTGTCAGGATGGATTCTTTCAATAACTTTGACGTTATCAATACCCGCAGGGAGTGGCAACTGAACTAAGATGCCATCAATTTGTGAGTCTTGGTTCAAGTCATCAATCAGTTTCAACAGTTCTGCTTCTGATGTCGTGTTGGGTAAATCATAAGAGCGAGATAAAAAACCGACTTCTTCACATGCACGACGTTTGCTGCCGACATAAATTTGTGAAGCTGGATTTGCGCCAACTAAAATCACAGCAAGTCCGGGCGCACGCTTACCTTTAGATAAACGTAACTGTACTTTTTGGGCAACTTCTTGCCTTATGGTCTGCGCAATCGTTTTCCCATCAATAATTTTTGCTAACATCTGTAACTTAATCCATATATGAGACTCGGGGATGCATCTATTTTGTCAGAACTTAGCATCAATGTCAGGTCAATCTGTAACATAAAATGAGCAGATAGTTATTTTAGTAGCGAAAAGCCATTGACTCGGCGCTCAGCAACCGTATAATCCAACGCCATCAGCTTAATAGGCTGTTCGCATTTACAATGCGCCCTTAGCTCAGTTGGATAGAGCAACGGCCTTCTAAGCCGTAGGCCGCAGGTTCGAATCCTGCAGGGCGCACCATTAGTTTTCAATCACTTACCTTCATTTGAAATTCTCCACTTTTGCTAACTGGGACGTATTTGGGACGCAAGTGCCAAAAATAGTGTCTATTTGCTTCGCATGTTCAGTTAAATGATTAGGTGCTAAGTGCGCATATCTTCTCACCATATCAACTGATTCCCAGCCGCCCATTTCTTGCAAAACTGAAAGTGGTACACCTGACTGAATTAACCAGCTCGCCCATGTATGCCGCAAGTCATGAAAGCGGAAATTTTCTATTCCAGCTCTTTTTAGTGCGGTTCTCCATGCTGTGTTAGAATCGACTCTCATTTTTCTAACGCTTGGCGTTAAAGTTCCATCCGGTCTTTTCTTCGGATCCGTATGAACGAATACCCACTTATGATGGTTCCCTATTTGAGCCTTAAGCACTTGGCAGGACGTATCATTTAAAGCAACCCCAATTGCCTGACCTGATTTACTGTCCTCTGGATTTATCCAAGCGACCTTTCTTTGCATATCAATTTGTCCCCATTCTAAATTGATAATATTGGAACGTCGCAAGCCAGTAGCAATAGCAAATGTAACTACGGATTTCAGTGGTTCAGGGCATTCACGGATCAGCCTTTGTGCTTCGTGATACTCTAACCACCGAACCCGTTTTTCTCTTACTGTTGGAACTTTAATAACGGGTGACTTTTCCAGCCACTTCCATTCTCTCTCTGCAGTGCGTAGCAATGACTTCATTATCGCCAAATGCTTTGCTTTCGTAGCTGTTGTTACTTGAGCTTCTGAGTAAGAAGGGATTTCCTTTCCCTTGCGCTTTGCTGCTTCCGCTTGCTTCTCCCATCGCTCTTTAACTTTTCGATTTCTCATCTTGCTTACAGCTGCATAAATTTTTGCTTCTGTAATATCTTTTAGCTTCACACCTTCAAAGTGATCTAACCAAAAGGAAAGCCGACCTTTATCATCATCCAATGATTTTTTATCAGCTTTCTCCTCAATCCAGCGAACAATAGCCTCTTCAAATGCAACCTCAGGGAAGTCACCAAGTTTTTCTATGCGCCACAGTTCAGACTTTCGTTTGTCGTGTAGCTCCTGTGCTTGCTTCTTGATCGTTGTGCCAAGAGACTCCTTGATACGTTTGCCGCTTGGCGTCGTGTAGTCCCCGTACCATATTTTTCCTCTTTGGAATATTGACATGATTTCCTTTCTCCTGTCTCACCAGTGTTCACTGGCATAGTGTGAATTGATTTGTTGGCCGCTGCAATACATGCAGCTCTGGTGAATAGGTAAGGTGAGTTTCTTTTAAGGGGATTTTTCTTTGTGAATGCAATCATTCCTTGCTTGCACCACTGGGACAAAGTGTTTTCTGATATACCTATAATTTCTGCGGCTTCTTTCCTAGAGATAGTTATTCCTATCATCATTAATCTCCTTATCTATCGTCATAACATAGTGATTGAACCACATGTTAGGTGTGTATTTTCTTTTCTTATCGG
>NZ_JBQDNB010000020.1:0-77404 GCF_052096715.1 Providencia sp. | reverse complement strand
AAGAGGCTGAGCGTATTGCTGAGGAAGTTGAAAGGGCAGAGCAGGAAGCGGCAGAACAAATAGCAGAACAATAAAAATTGATGCGCCAGCTCGAGTAGTTGGCGCATTTAGATCACTTGCTGGTTAATTTGTTATATTTATCATGAAGATTTTGTGGAAATAATTCGGTATATACGCGCCATAGTGTATTTAATGACTTATGCCCTGTTACTTGAGCTACTTCCTCAATAGAAAACCCCGCCTCAAACAATCTACTAGCACCCTCCCTGCGCAGGTCATGGTAGCGTAAATCCTCAATTCCAAGCGATTGCTTTACGATACGAACCCCCTTTGAAATTGATGCTGGGTTAAAAGGGAATATTCTATCACCTTTTGGTTTTTGTTTATTTAGGATATCCCAAGACTCCCCCAATAGCGGCACGACCATGTGGTTGCCTGTTTTTTTTCTAGGATCCTTTCTGTCTTTAACAACCACAGAGCGAGTGGAATAATCGACATCAGTCCATTTAATTTTACAAACCTCGCCAATCCTCATGCAAGATAATATCGAAAACATAAAAATATCGCTGTATGGTATTTGAACTTGTTTGCGCTTTTCATGCTCCTTCAAGGCATCAAGAATTAATTGAATTTCATCTTTCGTTGGTCTGCGGCTGCGAACATTTGATTTAGCTATCACCCCCATTTGATTTAATATTACCTTAGAGTCTCTGGCGGGATTATCAGTGTAATTAATTCCAAAGACTGACTTGGCTGAATCTAGAGTGACAGTTAAATAACTTACATCTTGACTGACAGTATTGGGGCCCGTACCTGATGCTCGTCTTAGTTTACAATGCTCAATAACATCGTTTACAGATAACTTAGATAAGTAAATATCTGCCAGTGACGACCTTAATAGAGAGCTAAGAACGTATTTCTTTGTTGTGCCAGCCTTTCCGCCTAGACCAGGCTCATCTAAATACATCTGAATTAACTCACCCACTTTAATTTTTGAAGGAGAGTCTGGTTTTGGTAGCCCTGATTGCTCAATTTCAACAACTCTCCTAATTCCCCATGACTTAGCCATCGCGGCCTTACTAAAGGTTCTATTTTCTCTATAAATGTATTTTCCACCTTCTTTAACGCCGACTGTGCATCTATACTTAACAGTTCCGTCAGCTCTAGGGCGCTTTTCTACGCTATAGTAAGCCATTTTTTAACTCCATTCTGGGGGTGCTGTGAGGGGTGCTGAGTAATGAATAACATACCAAAATGAGCATAAAAAAGCCAAAATAAACATATTCAAATATCGTGATAATTGGTTAACTAATTGAATATATTGATATTGTTATATTTATGTTTTTATGTGCCTCCCATCTTCTATGGATGAAACACGTTTATGGTTAGAAGAAATGGATCTTTTATTATCAAAAAGAGAACAGTTTGCCCTTGTTTATCCACCCGTTGCTCCAAAAGGTAAACCGTCAGCTGAAGATATGGAGGGAATGAAGTATGTACGCCGTTGGTTAAAACAGGCGAAAGAGCCAATGATGGAATATTGCCGAGCGATGGTAGTGACTTTACAGCCAGATGGAAGTGATAAGGACGAAATGGAACGTCTTGCTCCTATGTTATCTGCATTATATGGGCCAGAGGTTTTTCTTGAAACCGATGCATTAATGGCGCAGGAGCGTGCTAGAAAGTTACTTTCATAAATAAATTATTAACTGCTTATTTTGCGAATATAGCTGGCGATGATATCAACAGATAAGGCTATTTGCTGTTCGATAAATTCATCGCTAGGCGTAAAATCGGCAACGCAAAAAGTGGTAATAAATACATCTGCTTTAAGCATTTCTAAATATCGAGATGAAATACTTAATAATATAT
The DNA here is from genome assembly GCF_052096715.1 of Providencia sp. NCBI lineage: Bacteria > Pseudomonadati > Pseudomonadota > Gammaproteobacteria > Enterobacterales > Morganellaceae > Providencia > Providencia sp. Next base: position 75,532 of record NZ_JBQDNB010000020.1, on the reverse strand, counting down.
TTTCATCAATATTGACATCGGGTAGTGTGGCAAGCTTTTGTGTTAATAATCGATAGCTCTTGACTGGGCCTTGTTCGAAGAAAGCATGGCTTATTTCTGGGAACCGGTTATATTCGCCAAGAATAAGGCGATAAAGGCCGATAGATTGGGGTTTAATAACATTGAGTAAAAATCGGGAACCATAAAAGGAGAGTACGCTTTCAATATTTTTTGAAATAGGCGCTTTAGTTTCTGGCTCATCAAAAATTTCATCTATCATATGCGCAATAACGGCAGCAAATAACCCTTTTTTATCCCCAAAATTTTTATATAACGTTGAGCGAGAACCTCCTGCACGTTCAATAATCATATCCAGAGTCGTCCCCTCAAACCCATATTGTAGAAACACTTCAGCGGCGGCAGTGATTAATGCTTTATTTCGGCGCTGACCTTTAGGGGTTTTGGCGGTTAATAGGCTACTCATGGAATATTTATCCTAGCATGCTAATTTATGAAGAAAATAGTGCTGCTCAGTCTAGCAAAATAGTTTAGAAATAGTCGCTTAATTGATTAATTTACCTGAAAGAGATCATCATCTAAGCTGTTATTTAGTTCTATGATACATATAGAGACTAACATGTTTAAGAGAATATCAGAATTTTGTTAACTTTGGGGGGTATGATGAAGGAATGTGTATTAGAGACTTCGATCACGAATGATATTGTTGTTAATGTACAAAGAGAAATCACTCGACTGTGCATTGAATGCGGCCTACTTCTATTGCAGCATGGTGCTGAGAGTATGCTGGTTGAACAACTAACCACGCGTTTGGGGATTGCATTAGGCGCGAGCCAAGTTGATAGTGCAATTTCATCTAACTCACTCGTATTAACGACGATTATTGACGGGCGCTGTTTAACTTCTACTCGTCGTATTATTGATCGCGGTATTAATATGCATGTGGTTACTGAAGTACAGCATGCCGTTATTTTAGTTGAGCATCATTTGCTTGACCGTAAACAATTAAAAAAGAAATTAGCATCAATTAAGCCGTTGCGGTATCCACGTTGGCTTATGGTATTAATGGTTGGTTTATCTTGTGCTTGTTTTAGTCAGTTAAATGGTGGCGGTTGGGAGAGCGCTCTGATTACTTTTATTGCAAGTAGTTGTGCTATGTATATAAGGCAAGTTTTAACATCTCACCAAATGAATCCATTAATTAATTTTTGTATTACCGCTTTTGTTGCGACATCGGTATCTGGTTTATTATTGAAAATTCCTTATTTTGTATTAACAGAAACGATTTCAATGGCTGCAAGTGTACTGCTACTAGTACCGGGTTTTCCTTTAATTAATGCAGTCGCTGACATGTTTAAAGGCCATGTTAATACGGGATTAGCGCGCTGGGCAATGGCGAGCTTATTAACATTATCAACTTGTATTGGGGTTGTATTGGCTATGGTTGTGTGGAATTTAAGGGAATGGGCATGAATTTCATTTTTGCATTATTGGCTGATATGTTCTTGGCAGCAATACCCGCAGTTGGTTTTGCTATGGTATTTAATGTGCCAATTAGAGCCTTAAAATATTGCGCGTTGCTCGGTGCGATTGGCCACGGTTCAAGAATGGTGCTAATGACCTTAGGGTTGCACATTGAGTGGGCGAGTTTTTTGTCAGCAATTCTCGTTGGAATGATTGGTATTCAGTGGTCTCGATGGTGGCTTGCGCACCCAAAAGTTTTTACCGTCGCTGCTGTTATACCTATGTTTCCAGGGATAAGTGCCTATGTAGCAATGATTTCTGTGGTTAAAATATCACATTTTGGCTATAGCCCTGAACTTGTTGAAACATTAGTTACTAACTTTTTGAATGCCTCGTTTATTGTAGGAGCGCTATCAATTGGAATATCGCTTCCGGGTTTGTGGATATATCGTAAAAGACCAAGCGTATGATTTTTATGCTTATAAACATCAATTTATATTAAACATTTAGAAGTCTTACGGTCTTGTTTTATTTTTAGTTAGACTGTTATGTATTCTATTTACAATGCTTATTTACATTTTCTATTTAAGATGGACATATTCTGAGAGTGTATTTTATTTAATAAAATTGAGTATCCATTAATATCAAAAAAGCTTATATTTCATAAAAATAGCGTTTATCTTATGGCAGTCGTTGTATTGTTATATGAAAATGTAACGCTTCAACTTAATTATTTGCTTTTTTTCTGATTAATGGTGTTATTTTGAAACAGCTGAGTTTGCTTAAATGCCTCAATACGGGGCTATCTATCTTATTGTTTTTATTTTCATTTTCTTTGAATGCAGCCCCGAGTTCGTTCACTGACGCTAAAGTTTTAAGTAAAACTAAAGTGTATTTTGATCAACATAATCAAGGGGAAGGTACTTTGTATTGTGGCTGTCAGTGGGAGTGGGTCGGAAAAAGTGGCGGACAAGTCGATTTAGCGTCTTGTGGTTATCAGGTACGTAAACAGCAAAGCCGTGCTCAACGAATAGAATGGGAACATATTGTCCCTGCGTGGGTATTCGGTCATCAAAGACAGTGTTGGCAAAATGGTGGACGTAAAAATTGTGTATCTACTGATGAGACTTTCCGTCAAATGGAGGCGGATATGTATAATCTGGCACCTTCAATCGGAGAGGTTAATGGTGATCGCAGTAATTTTAGTTTTGCACAATTAGCGGCGAATGTATCGTATCCGTATGGAATGTGTCGTAGTCGAGTTGATTTTAAAGAAAAAGTATTTGAGCCACGTGATGAAGTGAAAGGGCAAGTCGCACGGGTCTATTTTTATATGCATGATCGCTATAATTTATCTATGTCACGGCAACAACAGCAATTATTAATGGCATGGAATAATCAATATCCTGTTAATCAATGGGAAAAGCTGCGAGATGCGCGCATTGCAAAAGTTATGGGGCATCATAATGGCTTTGTAACAGGCGATAAAATATGGTCAATTGGGCATAAAAATAGTGGTGAAGGCGTGAAAAATACGTTAGTGACTGCAAAGCCTAAGACAACTCAACTTAATAAAGTTAGTCCACAAAATAATCAAGTGAAAGGAAATCAAAACTCAAAAAAATACCATTTGTCTCATTGTGGTGGCTTTAAAACAACAGCTGAGAAAAATGCGGTATTATTTGATAACGAATTAGCGGCACAAAAAGCAGGATATCAATTAGCAGGTAATTGTAAACCGCGTTAATAGTGACGTTATAAAAAATATAAGTAGGTAATAGATAAAATTACCTAGGCGCATTAATCAGCTTAGGTATTCGATTTGTTATCTTTTATTTACTTCATAGCGCTGTCAAACAATAGACATTTTTTAATCTAGCTATTATTTATGTATTTTATTTGAACGATTAAGCTTTATATGAACATAAATAATGTTTTTTTGTTAAAAAAATGTTGCATTAAAAAAATATATTGCGCTATATTTATAATCAATGCGTACTGTGGCTTATGTTTCAGTTAAATAATCGTTAAGCCAGTATTTTGTGATAAAAAAATTTATTTTGTCATAGTAATGTCATACAGATTCTTTAGTTTACGGGTATCACCTTCAAGGAGAAACTAATGGAAACTAGGTATTTGTTAGCTAACAAGCAAGACCGGTTATCACTCCATCATGGAATTGTCATGGTGAGATTGTTAACCGGTTTTTTTATTATCTGCAAACTGGTTTTTTTAAACTCTATGTCTTACATCATGAGCTTGAAGGGAGCTCCTCAGTGTTTTTAATCGTTCACCATTTGAATTGACTATCACTGATACATGAAAGGATTAATATTATGAGTAGACAAAAAGCTGCAATAAAGGCACGTCGCGAAACAAAACGTACATCACGTAAAGAACGTTCAGGTAGGTTTGATATGAATAACGTCACTTCTTTTGCTGATTTCACAGGCATTGAGCCTATTGGTATGGCAAAAGAACGCCGTGATGGTAGCCCAATAATGCCACGGAATGAAGCGCAAAAGCTCTATATTAATTCGATTAAACATAAGCAGCTGATCTTTGCAAATGGTGAAGCTGGTTGTGGTAAAACTTATATCAGTACCGCATTGGCGGCAGATGCACTGATTAATAAGGATATCAGTAAAATTATTGTCACGAGACCCGTTTTACAGGCCGAAGAAGATCTCGGTTTTTTACCGGGGGATATGGCCGAAAAATTTGCACCTTATTTTCGCCCTGTATATGACGTTCTGGTGAAAAGATTAGGAACTTCATTTTTACAATATTGTTTACGCCCTGAAATTGCTAAAGTAGAAATTTCTCCCTTTGCCTATATGCGAGGGCGAACGTTTGAAAATGCGATAGTGATTTTAGATGAAGCACAAAACGTCACTGTGACCCAAATGAAAATGTTTTTAACTCGATTGGGAGAGAACGTAACGGTAATTGTAAACGGCGATGTGACTCAATGTGATTTACCTGAAGGTGTATCATCGGGGCTTGCTGATGCATTGCAACGTTTTAGCAGTGATGAAATGGTATCGATGGTGAACTTCACTATTGATGATTGCGTCAGATCGCAACTTTGTCATAAGGCGTTATTAGCTTATAACAACTAATTTATAACGATCTAATCTACTACTGCAGCGTTTTACTTTTATATGCCCCTAGTAAATAAATAGGGGCATATTTATTATGGGGTGTTGCTTAATTAATGATATAGCATCTCATGAACAATTTGTTCATCCGTAAGAGAGTAGGGGTAGTAAGTTGGCCAATTATCAAGCTGATTTAATAATTTTTCTTGTGATTCATTTCCCATATAAAGATGGAAATGACCTGACTGCTGAGGCTCAATAATATGATCGCTAAATTGAATATATTTAGGTGCTTTTGAATTTGCATCTTGGCATTCAAATAGGTAGCGTACCCCTTTTTTACCAGAGATATAATTAAGTATTTTATACCCTGAATAAGTATAATGGCATGAATTTACTACACCGTTCTCGGTAAATTCAATGACGTTATTTTCAATGCCGATATTATTGATATCTGTTGCATAACCTTGCTTATAATATTGACGATATTCCTCAACGCTTTTGTCTTTATTATTTTTTGCTTTGTGTTCTAAAACAGAGTCAAGTTTTCCATTAAGTAGTAATGGGTTGACTGACTCCCAGACACCTTGCCAGTCACTTAATTGCCTATCCTTTACATCACTTTCTTCAAAAATTCCTTTCGATGCCTGTATCGCCTTTTCAGATTGAGGATGTGTATGACTATGTGACCCATGACCAAATACACTAAAACTACCAAGGGCTAGAGAGACACTTAGTGTGATATTTAACAGTTTATTTTTAGGCACTGGTATTTTCCCCGTCTATTGAAATGATTTTGTTATGTGAATAATTAATTGAAACGTTATAACATAACAATTGCGTGTAGGGAAAGTTTTTTATTGATGAAATGGCTATTGAATTAAAATAGGGAAGAATAGATTTGGATTAAAATAGAGTTAGAAGATAATGAAAGATAATCGACCGAGATAAACACGGCCGATTAATTGATACGTTAAATTGATGTAGGCTAGTCGTCAGGGTTATCCATAACTTCATGACGTTGGTTGTGATAACCTTCTTCATCATAACCATGGCGCCAGTATGGAATAGCGTAAATATCATCACGACCAAACCCTTTTTCGCGCCTAATAAAACGGCGTAACTCACGAATAATTTGGTCTTCACCTGCGATCCAAAATGCAGCATCACTAGTGGGAATATCCCATGATTTAAATGTACTAATTAGTTCAGCTGTTTTACTGATATTGCCACAAATCCAAATCACTTCAACAGCGGCAGGTTTGGTTAATTCACGTACATCTCCTTGACTGTCGAGACGTAAAACAACTTTTCCTTGTGCACTAGCAGGCATTTTCTCTAGTAATGATGCGATAGCAGGCAAAGAACTTGAGTCGCCAGCCATAAAATATTGAGATTTAATCGGTAATAGTGGATCTGGCCCACCAGGATTGCTTATTCCCATCCAATTTCCCGGTTTAGCATCACGGGCAAAAAGATATGCAGGGCCAGTAGCGCCATCATGCATTGCAAATTCAATATCAATTTCACTAACTTGTGGACGAATGGCCCGAACGGTATAAGTGCGTACGAGAGGGCGAGGTTCATTTTCTGGCCAACTGCGACCTTTTTCTGTTAAGACAGGTAATGTCGGTTTGCTTTTTAAATCGGGGGCAAGAAAAATTTTAAGGTGTCCACCTTCACAATCTGTCGGGTAGTTTGCTAATTTTTCACCCGTGAAGGTAATGCTGCGGATTGAAGGGCTTACATCAATAATGGATTTAACTTGAATGAGCTGTGGTGGCGCCGGGCGGTATATATTTTTTTCGACGGGGTTTTCTGTAGCCACGGACGGTCTCCTTTTTCAAATGATAATATTATTATATGGTAATTGTTATCATTATCATATCATGAATTGAAATAGTATAACCATTCAAATTAAAAAAGAACTATATGTATTTTCAGATAAAAATACCGCACCTTTTATGAGTGCGGTATTTATCAGGAATATTTATTTTACTTTCATTCCAGCGGCGGTCATCAGTAATCTAAATGCGGAAGAAAATGCAAATAGTGCTAATACACTGCCTAGCCAAATTGCCACCATCCAGCCCAGTTTCTTCCACCAGGGGGAGATGACTAGATTATCAGTGGTAGCCTTGATCTGGGGTAATTTTTCCTCTGAAGACATAGTAACTCCAATAGGTGTAAACCAAAATAACAGGAATAATAAATAATGCGCCGACTAGCATAAAGCCTAGGCTTTCTGATGGCCCTGCTGCATCACGGAAACTAATTGCTGGTGGAATAAGATTTGGCCAAATACTAATACCTAAACCTGTAAAACCAAGGAAAATCAATAGTAATGCGGCTAAAAAAGGAATGCTGTCATGTTGTTGACGCTTTGCGCTTTTGAATATTAGCCATGTACAAGTTATAACCAATAATGGAACTGGTAAGAAGAAAAACAGATTAGGCAATGAAAACCAACGTTCAAACACCGCCTCATTGACAATGGGGGTCCATAAACTAATTGCCGCGATCACTGTAACCATGAATAAGGTTAATGGGCGTAAAACACGGTACATTGTACGGCGTAAATGCCCCTCAGTTTTCATAATCAGCCAACCACAAGCAAGTAGGGCATAAGCGACAACTAAACCTAAACCACAAAATAATGGGAATGGTGAGAACCAATCAAAATATCCACCCATAAATACGCGGTTTTCGACATGGAATCCCTGAATGAATGCGCCAACAACGATCCCTTGCATAAAAGTGGCAATAATCGAACCCCAAATAAAAGCATGGTCCCAATGACGACGATGAGATTCATCAGCTCTGAAGCGAAATTCAAATGCTACGCCACGGAAAATCAACGCTAGTAACATGAAAGTGAGGGGAATTGATAGCGCATCTAGTACAATTGCATAGGCCAATGGAAAAGCGCCAAATAAGGCAGCACCGCCAAGAACTAGCCAGGTTTCATTGCCATCCCACACTGGCGCAACGCTATTCATCATTAAGTCACGGTCTTGACTATCTTTTAGTGCAGGGTAGAGAATACCAATGCCTAAATCGAATCCATCCATGACGATATACATCAACATACTAAATACGATAATGACAAACCAAATAAGTGGTAAATCAATGCCCATGGGGTTGATCCTCCGCGATACCTTTACGAATTAATTTCATCATGTACATGTAGCCAATTCCAAAAACACCGCCATAAACCACAAAGAAAGCGATTAGGCTAATGCTCATGTGCATTTCCCCATGAGCACTTACCGCATCAGAGGTCCGCTGTAATCCATAGACTACCCAAGGTTGCCTTCCTATTTCAGTCGTAAACCAACCTGCTAGGATAGCGATGAGTCCAGATGGCGCCATGACAAACATAAAACGTAAAAATGTTTTCGATTCATATAGATTTTTACGATAACGCAGCCAAACACTCCACACACCAGCAGCTATCATTAATAGACCAAGACCGACCATTACGCGGAAAGACCAGAACACCATAAATACATTTGGTCTATCTTCTGGCGCATATTCTTTTAACGCAGGTACTTGTTTATCAATACTATGGGTTAAAATAAGGCTAGCAAGATAAGGTATTTTAATGGCGTAGTCTGTGGTTTCCGTTTGTTGATTTGGAATACCAAATAGGATCAGCGGTGTTGCTTCACCCGGTTTATTTTCCCAATGTCCTTCCATCGCAGCGACTTTTACGGGCTGATGTTTTAGGGTATTAAGGCCATGAAAATCACCAATAAGTGCTTGTAATGGTGCTAATACAAGGATCAGCCATAATGACATGGAGAACATTTTTTTCATTGCTGATGATTTGTTGCCTTTTAGCAAGTGCCATGCAGCGGATGCACCAATAAAAAAGGCGGCAGCTAAGAATGCAGCTGTTGTCATGTGCAGCAAGCGATAAGGGAATGAAGGGTTAAAAATAACCGCAATCCAATCTACAGGAACGATGCGATTATCAATAATTTCAAATCCTTGTGGTGTTTGCATAAAACTGTTTGATGCCAATATCCAGAATGTTGAAATTATCGTTCCGAGTGCCACCATACAGGTTGCAAAGAAATGAAGTTTTTCGCCAACGCGATTCATGCCAAATAGCATTACACCGAGAAAACCTGCTTCTAAGAAGAAGGCGGTGAGAACTTCATAGGTTAATAATGGTCCGGTTACACTGCCTGCAAAATCGGAAAAGAAACTCCAATTGGTGCCAAATTGGTATGCCATGACCAATCCAGAAACAACACCCATTCCGAAATTTACAGCGAAAACTTTTGACCAAAAATGGAACAGTTTTATATAGTCAGTATCACGAGTTTTTAGCCATAAACCTTGAAGCACTGCTAAATAACTAGCAAGCCCAATGGTAATAGCTGGGAAGATAATATGGAACGAGACCGTAAAAGCGAATTGTATACGGGCTAGCTCCAGCGCACTAAGTCCAAACATATTGACCCCTGAAAGGTATTGGTAATGTGCACGCGGCATTTAAAATGTTTGCGTTAGCAATGTCGTCGCTCATCCCTAGCATAAAGGTTCATTGCATTCGTTAGGCTGTTAAAAAAGCACAGCCTCATTCAAAACGTTTTGTGCTTATAGTTAAAAAAAGTCAGGTGAAAGTGTGGATTAGTAGAACATGAGACGATAAACTATAATAGTAACAATTATTGAGACATTAACTATAACAGTTGGGGCGACGATGACGAGATATGAACAATTAGCAGCACAAATTCGTCAACAAATTGAAGACAATATCTGGCAAGTTGGGGACAGATTGCCTTCTCTTAGGGAAAGCGTAAAACAATCGGGTCTGAGTTTAATGACCGTTGTACAAGCGTATCAACTCCTTGAAAGCCAAGGATGGGTTGTTGCGCGTCCACAATCGGGCTATTACGTCGCGAACCGTAATAATGCATTTGCTGCGGCAAAAGGTGGTAAAGGGCTACATCTGAATGAGAATGTAGAGATTAATGCTTCCATTTTTGGCGTATTACAGGCTTGTAAAGATCCTGATATCATTGCTTTTGGCTCTGCTTTTCCAGAACCTGCTCTATTAGATGATCCTAAATTAGCAAAATCTCTGGCGTCGGTAGCAAGGCGATTAGCAAAATTTAATACCACGGCTAATTTACCACCGGGAAATGAACAATTACGACGTAATATAGCTCAACGTTATGCTATGCAAGGTATTCATGTCGCCCCTGATGAAATTGTTATCACTGCGGGTGCAATGGAATCGTTAGTATTGAGCTTACAATCAGTGACGCAGCCTGGCGATTGGGTTGTTATTGAATCACCTGCATTTTATGGCTCATTACAAGCCATTGAACGTTTGAAACTTAAAGCGATTGCAATCAAAACAGATCCTTTATTTGGTATTGATCTTGACGCATTAGAGGATATTGTTGATAAGTACCCGATTAAAGCATGTTGGTTAATGACTCACTTTCAAAATCCATTAGGTGGCACTATGCCACAATCTAATAAAAAACGATTGGTGGATATTTTAAATAAACGTCAAATTTCATTAATTGAAGATGATGTTTATGGCGAGCTTTATTTCGGTAATAAACAGCCAATCCCTGCGAAAGCATTAGATAGCAAGGGTAATTTTTTTCATTGTTCTTCATTTTCAAAATGTTTAGCACCTGGTTATCGAGTAGGTTGGGTTGCTGCTGGGCATCATGCATCTAAAATTCAACATTTACAGATGATGAGTACCGTATCAGCTAGCGTGCCAACACAACTTGCGATTGCTGAATATTTAACGCAAGGTGGATACGATAATCATTTGCGAAAATTGCGCCAAACAATGGAGCAACGTCAACATCAAATGTTGGGTGCAATAGCGAAATATTTACCTTCGTCCGTCAAGGTGAACACGCCAAAAGGGGGGTATTTTCTTTGGTTAGAATTTGAACCGCCCTTTAATGCACTTCGTTTATATCAACTTGCACTTAAAGAAGGTATTAGTATTGCGCCGGGAAGCATGTTTTCTACGAGTGAACAGTTTAATCATGCATTTCGTCTTAATGTATCTTTTACCTGGAATGAGCGTATTGAGCAGGCGATGAAAGTTTTAGGTCATTTATGTCATTACTTAATTGAAGAGAGGCGCGATTAGTCACATTATCGTTGAAAATTCATTGCCTTGAGATATTAACTCTGCGAATCTAAGTGTTGAGTGAATAGCATTAAGTAGTTGTACTCGGGGGGAATATGAAAATTAAATGTTTCAATGTAATTGAATTGCCGACTCGTGAGTGGAGTGATGGATGCGGTGCTAGTCAAGAGGTCTTTTGCTGGCCCGTTGCATCTGATTATTCATTGCGCGCAAGCATTTCTACAATTAATCAAAATAGTTTTCTTAAACAATATTCATCAGGGGAGCGACTCGCGATTCTCCTTGATAACCAAGAACTGTGCATAACGGATAATTACAGTTTTAAACATCAATTAAAACAGTTAGGCGAAGCTATTCGCCTACCTGCATATCAATATGTCAGTGTTGAAATAGAACAAACACCGGTACATTTATTGAATTTTATTTTTAATGAAGAGCGTTGGATTGTGAAGGAACACATTCTTAGTAACTCAAAAAAATTACCAATAAATCAAGCGGGTATCGTATATGTATTATCAGGGGAATGGCGTGTAACAGGGGCTAGTTGCAATGTGATGACGGTAGGGCAAGGTGGTTGGTGGTTGCCTGATATCGGCGAAGGAGAGTTAACACCGCAGACTTCAGAGAGTCAATTAATTTGGATTGAGATTTTACCTAATTCAACCTTATCTTAAATATTATTAAATGGAATGTATAAATAAAAACAATAAATTAAAGTAGGGGAAAAACCTTATATTATGTAATGTTTTATAGAATTAAATATGTAAAAAATAATAAGTAAATTAAGTTGATTATGAGCAATGATTATAATTATCATTATCGCTCTTAATTACTTTAATAGATTATGCTTTTATTTATGAAACCGAAAAAATATTCACGACTTACTCCTCTCGCTGTCTTTATCGCACTGTTTAGCCACCAATCCTATGCTGTTGATAACAATAAAAATGATGAGATAACTGTCGTTGGAAATTGGTTAGAAAGTGCAGATGATAGCGAAGTGGTATTTAATCATCCAGGTGCTAGAACGGTCAAAACAAAACAGCAAATAAAAGAGACAGGAAGTGTAACCATTGCTGATGCTTTAAAAGGCATACCCGGTGTGCAGGTTCGTGAAAGCAATGGGACAGGAGGCAGTGATGTTTCTTTGAATGTGGGAGTTAGGGGGCTGACATCACGCCTTTCACCACGTTCAACAATTTTACTCGATGGTATGCCTTTAGCGGCCGCACCTTATGGGCAACCCCAGCTATCCATGTCACCGCTATCTTTGGGCTCAATTGAGTCTATTGATGTGATCCGGGGTGGGGCATCGGTACGTTATGGGCCCCAAAACGTAGGTGGTGTTATTAATTTTGTGACAAAACCAATTCCTAAAGAATTTGGCGGTAGTGCGGCAATACAGACTCAAGGTGCAAAAACGGGTGGCTTGAAAACTGGCGTGGATGCTTCAGTTGGGGGTTCAAAATCAGATAATTCAGCAGGCGCATTATTGCTCTATTCAGGATTACATGGTCAAGGGTATCGTAAAAGTAATGATAATACCGATATTGATGATCTTATCCTAAAAACACGCTATGCATTAACCGATAACGACGAAATTCTCGCTAATTTTCACTATTATCGTGCGATATCAGGCATGCCAGGTGGGTTGACTCAAGCACAATACAACGCAGATTCTTACCAATCAGTTCGGTCTTTTGATCGCTTTGAGGGTAATCGCCAAGATATGTCATTTAAGTATAAACATCAAGAAGATGACAAGCAGTTTGAATTGATGACGTGGTTTAGTAAAAGTTATCGGGGGAGCTATATTGAGAGCGAGAGAAAGGATAATGGTGGGCAAAGCCGTTTAGTTTCTTATCCTCGTCATTATAGTGCATATGCAATTGAGCCAAGCTATTCACAACTCTTTCGTTTTAATGATATTTCTCATGAGGTAACGGTGGGTTATCGTTATTTAAATGAAACAGCAGATGAAAAAGCGTACCGTTCAAATTGGTATCAAACTGGCTCTCAAGGCTCTCGTCCAGATACTGGACAATATTATCAACACACATCTGGCGGTACAGAAGCTCATGCTATATATCTGGATGATACTATTGATGTTGGCAACTGGACAATTATTCCAGGGATACGCTATGAAAATATCAAAATTCACTTAGATGATAGCTTTAAAAATCAAAATCGCAGTAAAAATTATAGCGAACCATTACCAGCACTTGCCGTCATTTATCATATTGATGATGAATGGAAATTATTTGCTAACGCGAGCACTTCCTTTGGCAGCTTACAGTATTTTCAGCTTAATACCGCTGGTGTAGGAAATTCTCCAGCTAACGGTTTAAGTGCTGAAAAAGCGCATAACTATGAAGTGGGCACAAGATTCGATAATACCGCGCTATCTCTTGAAATGACGCTATTTTATATTGATTTTGATGATCAGCTACAATATATCGAAAATTCAACAGGTTGGACTAATTTAGGTGCAACTACACATCAAGGCATTGAATTAGCAGCAAAATATGATTTAACTGAGCTATCAGATGTTTTAGAAGGCGCAAGCGTCTACAGCACTTACACTTATACCAAAGCAATTAGTAAAAAAGGAAATTTTGCTGATAAAGATCTGCCTTTTTATTCACGACAAGTTATTACCGCGGGTAGTCGATATGAAACGGGTAATTGGGTTTGGAATTTGAACACCTATGCTCAGTCCTCTCAAGAATCACCGGGTACTGGTAATTCTTATATTACTGAAGGGAGTGCTGATGGTCGTTATGGCACTATTCCAGGTTATATGGTGTGGGATGGCCGTGGTGAATATCATTTTGGTAAAAGTTTGTCTGATTTAACACTATCAGCAGGGATTAAAAATTTATTTAATCAAACTTATTTTACTCGCTCCACAGATAATAACGCAGGTATTTATGTGGGACAGCCAAGAACTTATTATGTTCAAGCATCAGTGAAATTTTAATTAATACAAGGCATTAATATGTTGAAAGGATTAATAAGTAAAATCAGCTACATCATATTGGGTTTGGCTTTTTCATTATCGAGCTATTCAGCACCGATTACAGTAACCGATATCGCAGGTAGAACGGTATCGGTCAATGCACCTGTTTCTAAAGTGATGTTAGCAGATAGTCGTGTTCTGGTTGCATTAAATATTTTACATCCGCAAACACCATTAAAAGGAATAATTGCTTGGGATGATGCGTTGATAAAAAAAGCGCCCGATCTCAGTGCTGCATATGGGGTAAATTTTCCTGAACTTAAAGATATTCCTGTTTTTCCAAATCCTTACACCACTGATTTTAGTGTAGAAAAAGCATTAATTGCGCAACCCGATTTACTTATTTTTGACATTGGTTTGCAAAGTAAATTAACGGAAAGCGGTACATTATCACTGTTAGAAAAAAGTGGATTACCTGTTATTTTTATCGATTTCAGACAGTATCCATTAAAAAATACGGTTCCGAGTATGCAATTGCTTGGTCGTGTTTTCGGTGAAGAAAAACAAGCAGAAGAATTCAATCGCTTTTACCAGCAAAAATTAGAATTGATCCGTTCTCGTGTTGCAACGCTGACCAAAGAACAACGCCCCACCGTTTTTATTGAAAGAGCAGTGGGCGTCACAGGTGAAGATTATTGCTGTAAAACCTTTGGTAACGGTAATTTTGGTGAATTTGTTGAAACAGCGGGTGGTAATAATTTAGGTTCCCAATGGTTTTCTACCGGTATGGGTGGTGAAATTAATGAGGAACAATTAATTCATAGCAATCCATATTACTATCTTATGACGGCTGCAGATTGGGACAGTACACGAAAAGGCAGTGTATCAGTGCCACTAGGCTATACAGGAGAAAAGCAAAAGTCACAGGATAGACTTGCCGCTTTATTAGAGCGTCCTAAATTACGTCCTCTAGAGGCTTTTCAACATAAACGCGTTTTGGCACTGTATCAGCAATATTATGATACACCATTTAATATTATCGCCGTGGAAGCCATAGCAAAATTCATCCATCCTGAATTATTTGCTGATCTTGACCCACAAGGCGATAGCGATTATTTGCATAAAACGTTTACTGCATTAGATGGTAGTGGGGTTTTTTGGGTTCAAGCGCAATAAAAACAAATTGAGTTATAACGTATTAAAACGGCATTTTAAGCATACTACTAATGTAGTGTTTAAAGTGCCGTTTTAGCTTTGCGAACTATCTATTTTTTTCAGTGAAATTGATTAAAACACCCGCAACAATCAAACAGACACCCACAAGTTGTAATAGTAAATTATGGTTCTGCGCACTATTAAAAATATCAATGAGTAAGCTTGAAATCATTTGGCCACAAATAGCTAGAACAGAGGTCAACATAACGCCTAATAGTGGCAATACATAACTATTAATGACGACAAAAAATGCGCCAATAATGCCACCAACAAAAGTAATTAGTGGAATTTCAGTTAAGTTAATAGATTGGTAATCTTTGAATACTATTATAAAAAAGGTTAGAAATATAAAACCGATCACATGATTAATTAAAGCACTATAGAATGGGTTATATTGATAAGCTAGTTTTCCATTTAGCGTGCGACTAGCTACAATACAAATACCATTGAATAGTGCAATAAAAATATAAATAGTCATTTAATTACCTGCTAACAATTAATAAAACACTACCGCTAAGTAGCAGAATGCACATTAAAAAATCTTTAAATTTAATTTTTCTTTTTTTCAGGCCAAACCATCCAAATGCATCTATTAATAAACTAAAAAGTATTTGTCCGGTTATCATCAAAATAATACTTCCAGATAATGATAAAGTGCTATTAACTGTAATTGCAGCTAAAAGAACCGTGAATGCTCCAGGTATTCCTCCGAGATAATAAATTATTTTAATAGTTCTATGTTCTGAGTGAATGACTTTCTTTTTGCTCAGATACAAAAAATATATAATTAAGGAAACAAGAGAGCCAATTGCATGGGTTATCCAAGAGGCGGTTAGGGGGGTAGTAAAATGAGCTAGGTAGCTATTGCTCATAATCATTAATGAGAGAAGTACTCCCGAAATGAATGCATATAATGATAAAATATACTTGTTATTCATATTGATATATTTTTTTAAGTTGTATTTTTGTATGGATAAGATATGCTTTTTTATTTTAGCTGACAAGAAAACATACTGTTTACTTATAGTTGACAATGGGTGATTGCATGATTGATATGAATGTTTTTCCTATTTTAATTGCTGTGGCAGATAACTTAAATATAACTAAGGCCGCAGAATCATTAAATCTCACTAAATCTGCGGTAAGTAAGGCTTTACAAGGTGTTGAAGATAAATTAGGCGTTAAGTTATTTTACCGAACGACACGTAGTATCAGTCTTACTCAGGTTGGTATCATTTATATTGACTATATTCGGCAATCTCATCAATTGGCTATTACAGCTGATGATATGATTTCGCAATATAGTGAAAAGGCTTCAGGTATACTTCGGATATGTGCACCAATGTCATTTGGTACATTACATTTATCTAAATTGATGCCATTATTTATGCGTAAATATCCTAATTTAGAGATTGAATTATTCTTAGATGATAAGGTGACTGACTTAATTAGTGGTGGATATGATATCGCTTTGCGTATCGGTGAGTTATCTGACTCGTTATTGGTAGCGAGAAGATTATCTCCCTGTAAGAGCCAACTTTATGCATCTAAAGAATATCTGGCAAGAAATGGAATACCGAAAAAAGTTTCAGATTTAAAAAATCACAATTGCTTAGCATATTCATTTTATCAAGCGGGGCAGGAATGGATTTTTTACTATAAAGGACAAAAATTTAGCCATATTCCTAAAGGTAGTTTTCGTGTTAATAATAGCCAAGCTTTAGTAAAAATGGTGGAGGAGGGGATAGGGATTGCTTTATTGCCAAATTTTATCACTTTAGCCGATGAAACTAATAATCATTTAGTACCAATACTCGTTGATCATGAGCTACCTGATCATAGCATTTATGTCGTTTATCCAGAAAAAAAATACTTACCAAGAAAAGTTGCAGTATTGATTGAGTTTTTGCAGGATCAACTTGGAGCACAAAGTGAGTATCAAAATAGAGTGGAGAAGGGCTTAGTAGACAATAATGAGGTAAAGCTGAAAATACACAGTTAAATGACAATGGAAAAAGAGCTCTCCATTTTTTATTTTACTTTATTGAGTTAGCTTTAATAAGCTGCTATTTTTAGCTGACTTTATTATTTTATCCTTAATTCATATTATTATGATGTCACTATGGCTGATATTGGCATGCAGCTTGTTAATATACTCTTCAAAGAAAATTGATGTCATTAAATTAAAAAAAGTGATTAACATTGGGGGTGGGATACTGCTAATGGTGATGACTCTCTATTCATTCTTGGTTGCTGAGTAGGAAATAGAATTACTCTTAAGTTCTATCTCATCAAGAGGTTTTTTCAAACAAATTGGTTTAGTGCTTGATCTTATGGCCTCTTTAGTTTTTAAGATACGAACAGATCAGTAACATCAATTCTTGCTTGATTTCGGAAGATTTAAGTTCCCCATGGCGTGCAGCATTGTGCATTACGCCTTCTATTGTCGAAGCGAGGATCTTACTGACCACTTTATTGCGAGGAGAATCCTCTCCGAGTATTTGAGTAGTGAAATTAAGGTAATGATTCGCATAAAGAAGCTCAAAGTTCTGGTGAACATTTCGCTCTGATAGCGGAACTTCTTCCAATAGAATGCGATGTAAATTTGGGTTAATTAAATGAACTGCCACAATCCCATCAATTAATCCTTCAACTCTATCAGTCAATTGCAACTCATTTGTCACGTTAGGTTTTTGCCTGTTACACGCATCAAGCACCTGTAGAATATCCTCAAGATGTTGCTGACGTATGGCTTCCGCCAGTGCAAGTTTATTAGGGTAGTATTGATAAAGCGATCCAATGCTCACACCTGCAATACTTGCAACTTGATTCGTAGTAAATTTGGACCAACCAGTTTCAGCTAAGACGCGAGTTGCAGATTCAAGGATCACACTTACCATCATCCGTGAACGGTTCTGACTTGGTGCTCTACGCATTACAATGGGAGATTCTGGAACGCGAGTTTTCAAATTGTCTTCTCCAATAGATAATATGAGTATTAACTCACATTATTAAAGGAAAGCAAATTGTTATTTGAAAAGCGAAAAAATAGAGAGATATGCCTTAGCAAAAGATCGACGGGCATGCCTCAGCCCGATAATTTTCAAATAGTGGAAACACCTTTATGTACTAATGCAAACAGTGATGTATTGATCCGCAACCGCTGGTTTCGTGTCTCTATTTCTACTCGTCTGATGATGAGTGAAGAAGCTGAGACTGTGGAAGGCATTCCTTTTCCACCTATCGCAATAGGAGATACTCTGGCAGATGCAGCCATAGGGCAAGTCATTAGTGCACCAACGAATAGTTATCTAAAACCCGGAGATTACGTATTTCATCCCTACGGTTGGCGTGAGTTCGCCATGGTTAAACAAGAAAATTGTATATTTTTAGGTACTCACATTCATCATCCAGCCGCTTATCTAGGTCATGGCTGGACAGCTTATGCCGCTCTTTCTAAAGGTATTCAAGTCCACTCAGGTGATGTCATTTTTATATCGAGTGGGGCTGGAGCAATTGGCTCAATGGCAGCCCAGATTGCTCGTAAAATGGGAGCCAAATATATTATCGGTAGTACTGGTTCTCTGAATAAGGTTGAATGGATGAAACAAACTCTCAAATATGACCAAGTGATTATTCGAGGGGAAGGCACTATCAGTGAACAGTTACACAGATACGCTCCGGATGGCATTGATATATTTGTGGATATTGTCGGTGGTGAACAATTAGCTGCGGCGGTTTCACATACTAGAGAGGGCGCACGTTTGGTATTGCTTGGTGCACTTTCAGCTGAACTGGCAGATAAGGAATCAACTAAGTTTGCGCCAGTTGAAATCGATTCTTTTTCGCTGATTGTTAAAGGCGTAACTATGCGTGGTTATAGTGCTGATAATAATCCAGAAATGTTTTCGGAATGGATAGCTCGCCTTGATGAACCCGAATGGGCAGAAATCACATTCTCATCAACGTTATTTAAAGGTTTAGAATCAGCACCTCTTGCTTTACAAGCAGCCTGTTCAGGCAAAGCTCGCGGTGTAGTGATTGTAGAAATTTAAACAGGTAAATTATTAGATTATTCAGTGACTGATTTCAACAATTTTGTTCATTATCAGTCAGGGTCAGTCACGTGAATATCAATAAGCTCAATTGGTTATGTAAGTTAACTTGATTGACTCATTTGGGAAGAGAAGGCAAATAAGTTGTACTTATCTACATACTCATTTAGTGGTGGGGTTTTTCAGTGAGACAATAAGCAGCATAAATCCAAGTTAACTCTATGAATTTTATGCTGCTTAATAATGATTTGATACTTTATGAAACAGTATGAGCTTAAACTGTAGGCTTACACGTTAAACAAGAAGTTCAATACATCGCCATCTTGAACGATATATTCTTTACCTTCGGCACGCATTTTGCCGGCTTCTTTAGCGCCTTGTTCACCACGATATTTAATAAAATCATTAAATGCGATAGTCTGTGCGCGGATAAAACCTTTTTCAAAATCGGTATGAATTTTACCTGCTGCTTGTGGTGCAGTAGCACCGACAGGGATAGTCCAAGCTCGAACTTCTTTTACACCCGCTGTAAAGTAAGTTTGTAGTTCCAGTAGCTCATACCCAGCACGAATTACACGGTTAAGACCAGGTTCTTCAATACCTAAGTCAGCCATAAATTCTTCACGATCTGCATCTTCAAGTTCTGCAATATCAGATTCGATTGCTGCACAGACAGGAACAACTACAGAACCTTCTGATTCAGCAATTTTATAAACCACATCTAAATATGGGTTGTTTTCAAAACCATCTTCATTGACGTTGGCAATGTACATTGTCGGTTTTAAGGTTAAGAAGCTTAAGTAACGGATAGCGGCTTTGTCTTCCGCAGATAAATTTAAGCTGCGTAACATGCCTGCTTGTTCAAGGTGAGGCAGACATTTTTCTAATGCTTCTAATTCTGCTTTAGCGTCTTTATCGCCACCTTTTGCACGTTTCTGTACGCGGTGAATTGCTCGCTCACAAGCATCTAGGTCAGATAATGCAAGTTCTGTATTGATGATTTCAATATCAGATGCAGGGTCGACTTTGCCTGAAACGTGAATGATATTGTCATTTTCAAAGCAGCGAACTACGTGGCCAATAGCTTCGGTTTCACGGATATTCGTTAAAAACTGATTTCCGAGGCCTTCACCTTTGGATGCACCCTTAACCAAACCTGCGATATCAACAAACTCCATCGTGGTTGGCAAAATACGTTGTGGTTTTACGATTTCGGCTAATTGATCAAGACGTGCGTCTGGCATTGGCACAACACCCGTATTGGGTTCAATCGTACAAAAAGGAAAGTTGGCCGCTTCGATACCGGCTTTGGTCAATGCATTAAAAAGTGTGGATTTACCCACGTTAGGCAGACCAACGATACCGCATTTAAAACCCATATGTCTCGATCCTTAATAGCAAGGGGCAGACTTGTGCTGCACCTGATGTTAGAAAATTGCCGCTGATTATACACAAAAAGTAGACTTTGATGAAATGAAGTCTTAGAGGTGGTTGGCCTTATAAACTTATTTTTATTGTAACAATAATCAAAGTAGCAATTAATTTTGTATGATTAGTTTTATTCTTATGATGTTGCTTTAAAACTATGTAGTCGGTTAATTGCTTTATTCATACCTTCAGTTAAAAGGATTTCAGTGCAGCTTAATGCTTCATCAATAGCTTCATCAATTAGTTTTTGTTCGGACATGGGCGGTTTTCCTAAAACAAAGCCGACAACTTTACTTTTATCGCCAGGATGACCAATGCCAATACGTAACCGATAAAAATTAGGATTATTAGCAAATTTGCTTTGAATATCTTTTAAACCGTTATGTCCACCATTACTGCCACCCAGCTTCATTTTTGCCACGCCGGGAGGAAAGTCGAGTTCGTCATGAGCGACTAAAATTTCATCAAGTTCGATACGATAAAAATTTGCAATTGCAGCAACGGCTTTACCACTTAAATTCATAAATGTTGTTGGCACTAAAAGGCGAACATCATTGCCACCAATATTAATACGTGCAGTATAACCAAAAAATTTTGGCTCTTCCTTTAACGGTTGATTATGACGATCGGCTAGTAAATCAACATACCATGCTCCTGCGTTATGTCGAGTTTGCGCATATTCAGCGCCTGGATTAGCAAGACCAACAATTAATTTTATTTTGCTCACGGATTCGATTTCACAGTCAGTTTATAGAAATAATGCCCTAGTTTACCCTGTGAGAGAAAGGATGTAAAAAATGCTACTCATAAAGTAACCATGATTATTATCATCATCTGAATTATTCGCTATTAGTATTGCTTTGAGAAAGGCACATTATGTGCAGATTTATCGGTAAAATTCTGTACATGTGATGTCTATCGCAAATAATTTTACTTAGCGCACTATAATACTTACATAAATATAAAGTTTTACCGAATTTTTTTACACTTGCTGACTTATCAGGTTACTGATAGTGGAGGTAGTATGAAACGTAAATTTGCTCATGTGGTTGGTAATGTTTTAATGGGAATAGGGTTAATCATGATGATTGGTAGCATCGGAATTAATCTATTCTCTCACGTTGTCAATTTCGGATTGTCAGAATTAGTTACTAACGGCTCACTCTTCGGCATATTTATTGGGGCATTAGTTTGGTTAGTAGGTGCAAGAGTTGGCGGTAGAGAAAAAGTTGCAGACCGTTACTGGCTGCTAAAACATCACTATCGTAATGACAATCATCGTTATCCATAATATTAACGGCATAGCAATAATTATAGAGTATTAATTGCATAATTTTGACAATTATCGAGTAGTTAATACATTGCAGTTATTAATAATATGAATAATAAGAGTGATGTTCTTTATATAGGGAACTCGCTCTTATGTCTTTTATCATGCCTATTAGTATTAAATTATTATCAAAGCTTAACATCCATTCAAATTAGTTACTCATTCGTTACCCAAATCAATTATTCAAATTAACCACAGATAATATATATCTATTTGTTTATCATGATATTTTATTATCATGATGCCATTAATAAGTTTGAATATTAAGAAATCCTGAAGAACTCTTATGAGGAGTGTATTTATGAATGAGGTAATCGAATTATGGTTTAAGTGAGATGAATAAAAAAATAAAGCCCCTACAGTTGGATGTCAACTGTAGGGGCGCTACTTCTTTCGTGACCTATCGCTTTGTTTAGCTTAAATAAAAAAACGGGATATTAATACCCCCGTTTTCAGGTATTAGTGCTCGAACATTGCTGATATAGACTCTTCATTACTGATACGACGGATTGCTTCAGCTAACATACCTGACAGGGTCAAGGTGCGAACATTAGGCAATGCTTTGATTTCAGGAGAAAGAGGTATGGTGTCACAAACAATAACTTCATCAATAACTGAATTTTTGATGTTGTGTACAGCATTACCTGAAAAAATTGGGTGAGTTGCATAGGCAAATACGCGTTTAGCACCACGTTCTTTCAGCGCTTCAGCAGCTTTACATAGCGTGCCACCTGTATCTATCATATCGTCAACTAGAATACAGTCGCGACCTGAAACGTCACCAATAATATGCATTACTTGAGAAACGTTTGCGCGTGGGCGGCGTTTATCAATGATAGCCATATCAGTGTCATTTAGCAGTTTAGCAATTGCTCTAGCACGAACGACGCCGCCGATGTCTGGAGATACAACGATTGGGTTTTCCAAGTTCTTCTGTAGCATATCTTCCAGAAGAATAGGGCTACCAAATACGTTATCAACAGGAACATCAAAGAAGCCCTGGATCTGTTCTGCATGTAAGTCAACGGTAAGAACACGGTCAACCCCAACACTGGACAGAAAATCTGCAACAACTTTAGCGGTGATTGGTACACGGGCAGAACGTACGCGACGATCCTGTCTTGCATAACCGAAGTAAGGAATAACAGCGGTAATACGACCAGCAGATGCACGGCGCAGGGCATCGACCATAACAACCAGTTCCATCAGGTTATCATTGGTTGGTGCACAGGTTGACTGGATGATAAAAATATCACCACCGCGAACATTTTCATTAATTTGAACACTGACTTCGCCGTCGCTAAAACGACCAACAGCCGCGTCTCCAAGATTAGTGTAAAGGCGGTTAGCAACACGTTGTGCTAGTTCCGGTATAGCGTTACCAGCAAAAAGCTTCATATCGGGCACGAGAAAAACCTCAGGCTTGCGTCCAGAGAGATATTGTTGACCAATAACATTGATTGATGATATCAGTGATTATTGGTGCAATACACGGGTTATCCCAGCGCGGAATCTGTGCAGCGGTGATTCATTTGCCCCTTGGGCTATAAATCCCTGCACCCACGATGGGGCTTTATTTAACACCTTAAGGGCATCAGCTTGTGTTTTAAATTCAGAAAAAACACAAGCGCCTGTTCCTGTTAGGCGAGACGGAGCGTATTGTAACAGCCAAGAAACTAGCTGTTCAACCTCACGAAAACGTTTTCTTGCAATTGGTTCGCAGTCATTAGCGTACGGAGCCAGTAATAATGCGGCTAGAGAGCGTTTTGGAGAATTTCGATTTAATTGCGGATCTGTGAAGATTGTCGGGGTTGAAATTTCAATTCCGGGGTGCGCGACCAAATACCAATTCTCTTTTGGGGACGCAGGGGTTAAAATTTCACCAATTCCTTCGGCAAATGCAGCATGCCCTTTAACAAAAACGGGCACATCAGCGCCAAGCGTTTTACCCAACTCCGCGAGTACCTCATCAGAAACTTGTGTTCCCCAATGTTCATTTAATGCAATTAATGTTGTTGCAGCATTGGAAGAGCCGCCGCCAATCCCTCCACCCATTGGTAAAATCTTATGGATACTGATATCAGCACCAAGAGCTCCCTGATGTTGTAGGGTATTTTTGCAATAAGATTGTAAAAGCTTAGCTGCTTTGACAATTAAATTATTTTCAGGCTCAACGCTTAACATTTCTGTGGTTAGATTTAATTGGTTGTCGGCACGCGTCGTGACAGTAATTTCATCACCATAATCTAAAAACTGAAATAAGGTTTGTAACTCATGATAACCGTCAGGTCGCTGTCCTGTAATATACAAAAAGAGATTTAATTTTGCGGGTGAGGGCCAAGTTAAGGTCATTTTTTCAGTGTCCAGCTATCCATTTTTAATTTGATTATTCTATTACCTTGGCGTAGTTCAAGGTGATTAGGGAGCATTGGCACCGTTTTGTTGTCATAGGAAATATAATCGAGTTGCCATTTTTCACCATTTTGTTCAAACATAACTGTTTTTAATAAATGATTTTCATCTAAAGTAAATTCAGTCGCTCGTCCCGGAGAGCCGGTCAGCCAGGCAGTTAAGTCATCTAATGGAATTTCCATACCTGTTAATTGATAAATGAGCTCACTCGGGACATCACTCATATGTGTTTTACCATCTTTGGTGGTCAAACGTGCCAAATCTGGTTCAACAGTCAGTTCAAGCTCACGGCTGCCAAGTGGATTAGTCAGTAGCAAACGATACTTTTCAGGCGTGTATTGTTGCCAGAAAAATTTTGCATAGGTTTTTGTTTCGCCACCATTGTAAACAAAAGAACCCCGAGTTTGGTAATCACGTAATTGAGCCAGTTCTTGTTGATGGGTTTTCCATTGTGCATCCGAGGCTGAGCCAGTCCCTTTAGTGGTGTTTTGTGACGTTGTCACACATGCGGTTAGCATTAAACACGAAAGCGGTAATAGACGTAAAAATCCTTTAGCAGGGTGGCGAAATGACAAATTTGGGGAAAAGTACATATTATCGAGTCTCAACATAGTATTCCGTGACAACATAATTTTAGGTAACAACTTATTTTTACTGGCGACGGGATGATTTTATCATTTTTCCATTAGCTGGGCGAGGTCGGCAGTGATTACACTATGAGCAAGTACTATGAGTATTAGTTTAGCAGTTTAATGGGACGTTAATCTTGAGTAATTTTTACTATGAATACTCGATATTCTTTACTCAATGATATTAATGCCGTATTTAATGATTCAACATAAAGAAAAAATGCGCCAATATTGCTAATTTATCAATCAGATTGGGTTTATTTGTTCACTTTTATCGTGAAAGCCCATTTGCTTTGTGTGCGAAATAATTGCATTCTATATGCATGTTATTGTTATTGATAATTTTATAAGTTATAAAATATTAACAGAAGAATAGAAAAGAATTGTGCAGAATAGTAAAATTAAATAAAGCTTTAAAATTTATTTAATCAATATTTAATCACCGAGTTTACTTGATATTTTTGCTTCAATTGTAGGTTAATTTTTTGGTGTCGATCATCTTTCTGATGATAGCTAATCTCTACCCGTAGATCGATGTGCGCTAATCATCTACAATACACCAATATAAACAACAGTCGTGCCGTTATTATTTGGCATTACTTATAATGATAAATAATTAGCAATGTGAGCCTGTCGTAAGCACAATGACCTTATTAGCATTAGGCATTAACCACAAAACAGCACCAGTAGCCCTGCGTGAGCGGGTGACTTTCGGTCCTGATAAAATTGACCATGCACTTGGGGAGCTACTTAAGCAGCCTCATGTAAGCGGGGGCGTTGTGTTGTCTACTTGTAATAGAACTGAACTGTATCTAAGTTTAGGAACACAAGAGAAAGCACAAGAGCAATTAATTAATTGGTTGTGTGATTTTCATGATATAACCCCTAAAGATTTGAAACCGAGTCTTTACTGGCATCAAGATGACCAAGCTGTGAGCCACTTAATGCGAGTAGCGAGTGGGCTTGACTCATTAGTGCTCGGTGAGCCTCAGATTTTGGGGCAAGTGAAAAAAGCATTTGCACTTTCACAAGGTAATCATTCATTATCCAGTGAATTAGAGCGTCTTTTTCAAAAGTCATTTTCCGTGGCTAAACGGGTACGTACCGAAACAGATATTGGCGCAAATGCAGTATCAGTTGCGTTTGCAGCTTGTACTCTCGCAAGGCAGATTTTTGAATCATTGAAAAATTTAACTATTTTGCTTGTGGGTGCTGGTGAAACGATTGAATTAGTTGCACGCCATTTGCGAGAGCATGGGGTTCAATGCATGATGATAGCTAATCGAACCCGTGAGCGTGCCGAGTTACTTGCAAATGAAGTGAATGCGCAGGTCATTACGTTATCAGATATTGATAACCGCCTAGCGGAAGCGGATATTGTCATTAGTTCTACTGCGAGTCCATTACCTATTATTGGTAAAGGAATGGTCGAGCGTGCAATGAAAGCGCGTCGTAGTAAGCCTATGTTATTGATTGATATTGCGGTGCCTCGTGATATTGAACAAGATGTTAATAAATTAAGAGATGTTTATCTCTATACTGTTGATGACCTAGAGTCTATTATTCAGCAGAACCTTGCTCAGCGCAAAGCCGCAGCTGTTGAAGCTGAATTTATTGTTGAGCAAGAAAGTAGCCATTTTATGGATTGGTTGCGTTCACAATCGGCGGTATCTACAATTCGCGATTATAGAGAGCAGGCTGAGGCAATTCGGGCTAATATGACCGAAAAAGCGTTGATGGCAATAAGTCAAGGCGCTAATCCTGAGCAAGTGATTATGCAGTTATCGCAGCAATTAACCAACCGACTTATCCACGCTCCAACCAAATCTTTGCAGCAAGCTGCTGGGAATGGTGATATTGAGCGTTTGAATCTTCTTAGGGACAGCTTAGGGCTGGACCATCAATAACCACTTTTTAATCATAGGTCTGATATAACGAATGAAGCCTTCTATTGTCGCAAAACTAGAAGCATTACAAGAACGCTACGAAGAAATTGAAGCGCACCTTGCAGATGCAGGTGTAATTGCCGATCAAGACCGTTTTCGTGCTTTATCAAAAGAATATTCACAGTTATCTGATGTTGCTAAATGCTTCACATCATGGCGCGCTGTGCAGGATGATATTGAAACCGCTGAAATGCTGTTAGATGATCCTGAAATGAAAGAAATGGCTCAAGAAGAGCTAAAAGATGCCAAAGCGCGTAATGAAGAGTTAGAACAGGAATTACAATTACTGTTACTACCGAAAGATCCCGATGATGAATATAACTGCTTCCTGGAGATCCGTGCAGGTGCAGGCGGTGACGAAGCCGCAATATTTGCGGGCGATTTATTCCGTATGTACAGCCGTTTTGCTGAAAATAATCGCTGGAAGGTTGAATTGATGAGCGCCAGTGATGGTGAACATGGCGGTTATAAAGAGGTTATTGCAAAAATTTCAGGTGATAACGTATATGGTCGTTTGAAATTTGAATCAGGCGGGCATCGTGTTCAACGTGTTCCTGAAACTGAGTCACAAGGTCGTATTCATACTTCTGCTTGTACTATCGCCATTTTACCTGAATTACCAGAAGCCGAATTACCTGAGATCAGTCCGACTGATATCCGTATTGATACTTTCCGTTCATCAGGAGCGGGTGGACAGCACGTAAATACCACCGATTCTGCTATTCGTATTACGCATATTCCAACGGGTATCGTGGTCGAGTGTCAAGATGAACGTTCTCAGCATAAAAACAAAGCGAAAGCGATGTCAGTGTTAGGTTCGCGTATTCGTCAAGCAGAAATGGCTAAGCGTCAAGCTGCTGAAGCTTCGGAGCGTCGTAATTTGTTAGGAACAGGCGATCGTTCAGACCGTATCCGTACTTATAATTTTCCACAAGGGCGTGTGACTGACCATCGAATTAATATCACGTTATATCGTTTGGATGAAGTGATGGAAGGTAAATTAGATTCATTGATACAACCTATTATCAACGAATATCAAGCTGACCAACTTTCTGCTTTGTCTGAGCAGGATTAATGCAATTTAGTGAATGGTTAAAGCAGGCAGGCAGTCGGCTGTCTGCTAGCGACAGTGCAAAACGGGATGCTGAAATCCTATTAGAACATTGCACTGGGCGTAGCCGTACCTATATTATTGCCTTTAGTGAGACTGAGCTTAGTGCTGATGAGCAAGCTCAACTTGAGCCACTTTTGCAGCGGCGTGAGCAGGGCGAGCCTATTGCTTACATTATTGGCGAGCGCGAATTTTGGTCTTTGCCTTTGTATGTTTCCCCCGCAACATTAATTCCACGACCTGATACAGAATGTCTTGTAGAACAAGCGTTAGCGCACCTCAATCAAAGCCATTGTCATTTGCTTGATCTTGGGACAGGTACAGGTGCAGTTGCACTTGCTCTAGCGTCAGAACTACCTGATAGCACCGTGATTGGCGTGGATTTTAGTTTGGAAGCGGTCGCTTTAGCGCAAAAAAATCAACAACGTTTGAATATTTCGAATGTTCAATTTATACAAAGTGATTGGTTTACTTCACTATCGATTCAACAATTTGATATGATTGTTAGTAATCCTCCTTATATTGATGAACGTGATAATCACCTCAATGAAGGTGATGTGCGATTTGAACCAACAACTGCGTTGGTAGCAAAAGATAATGGTTTGTCTGATTTAGCACATATTATTGCTAAATCGAAGTATTATCTGAAAAATCAAGGGTGGTTGCTTCTTGAACATGGTTGGCAGCAAGGATTAGCTGTGCGAGAGTTATTTAAACAACATGGGTACACCAATATTGAAACCTGCCTCGATTATGGTGGACGAGATAGAGTCTCACTTGGCCAGTGGCAGCGCTGAGTGAGCGAATGCAGTGGGAAAGAATGAAAACCATAGCAAATATTGAATTTAATAAGTTACCTTTAAGTGAAGGCATCATGATGGTTTCTCAGAACATCTGCCTCGATTTTCCATTTATAAAGGTTCAACATCAACTCGATAGCCTAGTTTCAGCAGCGAAAGTTGCAATAGACTTGCAAGCCGATAATAATTCAAAAATTGAACAACTTATTGCCTTATTTTATGGTGAGTGGTCATTTGGCCCAGCTGAAGGTGTCTATTCATTATCTGACATGTTATGGCTAGATAAAGTCTTGTCCTCGAAACAAGGGACGCCAGTGACGCTTGGTTCAATTTTTCTGTATATTTCTGAGCAATTAGGCATTGATATCGCCCCCGCTATTTTTCCAACGCAATTGCTTTTTGTTGCAGAAAAAAATGATGGTTCTCAGTGGTTTATTAATCCTGTGAATGGTGAAACATTATCATTGCATACACTGAGTATGTGGCTAAAAGGGACCGTTGATCCTTATTCAGAACTCTTCTACGATAAACTTGAAGAAGCTGAAAATAGTGTGATCATTCGAAAAATCTTCGACACGTTAAAAGCGGCTTTAATGGAAGAGAAAAAAATGGAATTAGCGTTAAAAGTGTGTGAAACACTATTAACGCTTGATCCTGAAGACCCTTATGAAATCCGTGATCGTGGACTTATATTGGCACATTTAGATTGTAATCATGTCGCCTTGAGCGACCTGAATTATTTTATTGAACAATGCCCTGAAGATCCGGTATCAGAAATGATTAAGATTCAAATCTATTCATTGGATAACCATCCGGTAGTATTACATTAATTAACGTAGAGGCAGCTAATCTGTCTCGATATGAAAGGTAAGAGTATGCAACAGAAAGTCGTCAGTATCGGTGATATCAATGTCGCGAATAACCTACCATTTGTTCTATTTGGTGGAATGAATGTGCTGGAATCGCGTGATATGGCAATGAAAGTGTGTGAGCACTATGTCACTGTGACACAAAAATTAGGCATCCCTTATGTTTTTAAAGCCTCTTTTGATAAGGCTAATCGTTCATCTATTAATTCTTACCGTGGTCCTGGTCTTGAAGAAGGTTTGAAAATTTTTCAAGAACTGAAAGATACATTTGGTGTGAAGATCATCACGGATGTACATGAAGCGGCTCAAGCACAACCAGTTTCTGAAGTTGTTGATGTCATTCAATTACCTGCATTTTTAGCTCGCCAAACAGATTTAGTTGCTGCCATGGCAAAAACGGATGCAGTGATTAATATTAAAAAACCACAATTTATTAGCCCAGGCCAAATAGGCAATATCGTTGAAAAGTTCATCGAAGGTGGTAATGATAAAATCATCCTTTGTGATCGTGGCGCAAACTTTGGTTATGATAACTTAGTTGTGGATATGCTTGGTTTTAATGTCATGATGCATGCATCTAAAGGTTGTCCTGTTATATTCGATGTGACCCATTCTTTACAATGTCGTGACCCATTTGGTGCCGCATCTGGTGGTCGTCGCGGCCAAGTGGCTGAGCTCGCAAGAGCAGGTATGGCTGTCGGCTTGGCAGGCTTATTCCTTGAAGCGCATCCAGATCCAGAAAATGCGAGATGTGATGGTCCTTCGGCATTACCTCTTGATAAACTCGAACCTTTCCTTGCGCAAATTCAAGCAATTGATACCTTGGTGAAAAGTTTTCCAGAGTTAGATACTAGCTGTTAATTCAGGTTTATCATGCAACTCACACAAGTAGTTTCCATGTTCGGCGCTGATCTTCAGCGCCGATATGGTGAAAAAATTTATAAAATCACGCTGCACGGTGGTTTTAGTTGTCCTAACCGCGATGGTACGCTTGGCCGCGGTGGCTGTACCTTCTGTAATGTCGCTTCTTTTACTGACGAAAGTCAGTCATCTCAGACGATTACTGAGCAAATTAATAGCCAAATTAATCGTATTTCTCGAGCAAAGCGTTACCTGGCTTATTTCCAAGCCTATACCAGCACCTATGCGGAAGTTCACCTTCTAAAACAACTATATGAAGAAGCTCTAAGGCAAGCTGATATTGTTGGTTTATGTGTTGGAACCCGCCCTGATTGTGTCCCCGATTCGGTTTTATCACTATTAAGCCATTATCGCGAATTGGGTTATGAAATCTGGCTAGAACTTGGTTTACAAAGTGCTCATGATAAAACACTGCATCGTATAAATCGAGGTCATGATTTCGAGGCCTATCAAGCAACAACACAAAAAGCGCGTCGTTTAGGTCTTAAGGTTTGTACCCACTTAATTTGCGGCTTGCCGGGAGAGGATGCTCAAATAAATATGCAAACCTTAGACAAGGTGCTCGAGTGTGGAACTGATGGTATTAAGCTGCATCCATTGCATATTGTGGAGGGCAGTGTAATGGCAAAAAGTTGGCAAGCTGGGCGATTAGAAACGCTTTCATTAGAGGAATATACCGAGATTGCAGGGGAAATGATCCGCCATACACCTTCCGAAATTGTTTATCATCGGATCAGCGCCAGTGCTCGAAAGCCAACCTTATTAGCACCACAATGGTGTGAAAATCATTGGGTAGGAATGAATAATTTATATCAATACTTTTTGCAACATGGTGGGCAGGGTTCTGCACTGCTTTAACATTTACTGGCTTAATACGCATTGCCAAAGGTTTATATGAACATCATTGAAAATGTATTTAGTAAAATTGTTCTTGTAACTATGAGTTTATTCATTTCAATCGGTTGCACAGTATGAAATTGCAGAAATGTATTTTTCGGGACGTGGTGTTGAACGAAATATTCAAAGTTTACAATCTTGGGCTAATGAGATGTATTGTTTTGAATAAATAACAAAATACCGCCACATGAAGTGTCATATGGCGGTATTTTATTTACGATTTTGAATTTTTAGTGTCAATACTGTCTGTTTGTGTTCTTGCGTTATTCATTGCTTCGAGTTCTTCTATTGAACTCTCCATTGAATTATGGAAGCTTAGAACGCCGTCTATAGGTGTCATTCTGGCACGGGCAAGCGTCTTCAATGGTTGGAATGGAATATCACATACTACAATATGGGTGTCTTTACGTACTGCCTCAATAAATTTTTGAAACGCTTCTAAGCCCCCCGCATCAAGAACAGGTACTGCATCCCATTGCATAACAATACTTTCATAGCCCGCACTTTTAACACGAAGTTCATCAAAAATACGCTCCGCAGCTGCAAAGAATAATGGGCCATTAATTCGCACGACTAAGCGTTTTTTTGCTTCATCCGTTTCAGGCAGTTGTGTCGATCGTGTCATATTAGCGATACGACGCATGAATAACAGCGATGCGAGTACAATCCCAACGGTAATGGCAATAACCATATCAAACAGCACTGTGAGCGACATACAAAGTATTAGAATGATGATGTCATCTTTAGGTGCGCGCTTTATTAAATAAACGACTTTACTTGCTGCACTCATATTCCATGCAACAATTAGAAGTAGTGCAGACATGGCGGCTAATGGTAAATATGACAACATGGGTGCTAATACGAGTAGTGTTAATAAAACTAAAATTGAGTGGATAATCGCTGAAATTGGTGAAGTTGCTCCTGCACGTACGTTTGCTGCTGAGCGTGCAATCGCAGCTGTCGCGGTGATCCCACCAAAGAAAGGTGCTGCAATATTACCAATCCCTTGCCCAATAAGTTCACTATTGGAATGATGTTTTTTACCTGTCATATTATCGAGAACAACTGCACACAACAGTGATTCTATTGCGCCAAGTATCGCCATCGAAAATGCGGCAGGCATTAAAGCCGTGATCATCGCCCAGCTAATAGGGGCACTACCAGGTAATTCCCAAGGTAAAATAAATTGCGGTAAAATAGGCGGAATACCACTGCCTTCAGTGCCATCGGGTAATAAGTAGCTAAATTCAGAGCCAATAGTCGCAACTTGCATATCAAATAGTGAAAGTATCCACATTACGAAAGTACCAACAACTAATGCAGGTAAGTGACCCGGTAACTTTAATTTCAATCTAGGCCAAAAAATTAGTACTAGTAGAGTGGATAAGCCAATTAGCGTATCGCTATATTGAAACGTCGGAAAAGTATTCGCAATGGCGATGACTTTATCGACATAGTTCTCGGGGACATGCTCCATTTGCAGACCAAAAAAATCTTTAATTTGCATCGTTGCAATAGTGATAGCAATACCGGAGGTAAATCCGAGAGTTACCGAAACAGGAATATATTCGATAAATTTACCAAATCGAGCAAAACCCATTGCGAGTAAAATAATACCCGACATGAGGGTGGCAACAAGTAACCCACTTAATCCAAATTGCTGCGAAACGGGGTATAAAATCACTACGAATGCGGCTGTCGGTCCCGAAACACTATAACGAGAACCCCCAGATATAGCGATGATAATGCCTGCAATTGCGGCAGTATAAAGGCCATACTGTGGGGGCACTCCGCTGGCAATTGCCAATGCCATTGCGAGTGGTATTGCAATGATACCAACTGTAATTCCAGCAATTAAATCTTTGATAAAACGAGGAAAAGTATATTTTTCCTTCCAACATGAATCAATTAGCGCACTAAAAGGGCGCAATCTATTAATTTTTTTTGTACTCATTGTACCCTACCAAAATAACAGGGTGAAAATAAACGTATAAGAATACGCTTATCGGATTAAAAAAATCTGTTATGTATCAATGAAACCGTAATTATCATAACGTTTTCGGCCACTAAAGTAAAAAAGCGTTATATTCTAAGGTAGGTATTGTTCAATATAGTTAAAGTGTAGTTAATTTGGCAATTTAAGATATTACTTTTTATTTAAAAATTATTTT
Organism: Providencia sp.; assembly: GCF_052096715.1. NCBI lineage: Bacteria > Pseudomonadati > Pseudomonadota > Gammaproteobacteria > Enterobacterales > Morganellaceae > Providencia > Providencia sp. The sequence continues at coordinate 42,088 of NZ_JBQDNB010000020.1, read as the reverse complement.
TTAAATAAAAAACTAAACTATTAAAAGAGATTGATTTTTGCCATATTTTATTCAGTCAGTTTCCTTAACTTTAGTATTTAAATGGCTAAATGGTCTTAACTATAATTGAAAGTAATAGCCATCCCCACAGTAGGACAATAGAAACTAAACAATAATTAAATAGTTTCTTTGTGCCAGACCAACGTTTTTCCATACTGTTAATGGGTTGTTTATTCGGGAAAAGATAAAGAAATGCCTCATCAAAATGGCGGTCGGTACCCTGATGATAGATGAGTTTGAAAAAATGATTATCTAACCATAAGCGATAAATATAGTAGTGATTAATAATAAATAAAGTCGTACCAATAAATAAACTAATTCGATTCGAAAATGAGTAAAGATATAATATAAATTGACACGTAAAAGCGAGTAAAGAGCCTAGCGCGAAATAACGCCAACTTGCTGTTAAAATGATAATCACTTCTCCGTTATTTTTATTTGTTAATAGATTCATGACCTCACTCTCTTCATCTGAAATTGTTCATACCACTGACATAACTGAGACACGGTTGCTGCATTTAAAACAACTTGTGGCCGTGCTTGTTTCACTATTCTGATTGCCTCTTCAATGTTTTTAGCGGTGCTATTATGAACGAGCCAAGCAACAGCAACAGTCGCACTTCGCGAATAACCCAGTTTGCAATGAATATAGACTGTACCACTTTTGACTAACGTATCCATGGTATGTACGGATCGTTCAATATCCTCCGGGCTAAGTGGTAACAAATCTATTTGGGGTTGGCTACAATAATTGAGTCCTTGGCTGTAGAAGTTGCGAGGCCATTCGCAAGTCATATCTAAAACGGCTTTCGCTTGCAAAGGATATAGTGGACGGCCTCCCAAAATAATATCTTTATTGACTACGCTGGGTTGCTTACATTGCTTGGCAAAGTAATGATAGGTGCAAGAAGCGAATAGTCGATATGGTAATAGTAAAATAGTAGCTGAAGGCGATATGGTGCCATCAGGTGTTTTTTGAAAAACGGAGGCGCCGGCACCTAAGTAGCCAAAAGTAACTAATAATAAGGTAATAGCTGGCCATAATAGTAACCAAGCGGCACCTTGAATTAAAAAAGCGAGCACAAAGCAAAGAAGTGAAGCTAAACCATAATTTATACTCATTTTAAGGCTACGTGGGCTACCAGTGTAATGCCATTGCCAACGTGTCTTAGTGGGTAAGAGATAACTAATTAGAATGCCAACAGCGAAGCCTGTAACAATATCAATGAAATGATGCTGCCAAGTGGTGAGCACAGAAATTAAAATCAGGATGGCCCAACTGTGCAGTAACCAACGCCATTGTGTTGGGGTATGAGCACGAAAGCGTAACCAAAGAAGCCATAATAAAATAATGTGTAATGAGGGGGCTTGATTAAACGGCAAATCAAAAAGTTCAAGGCTATCAAACATCCAACCCATAACACCTAGGGTGTCTGGGCGAGGAAAACTGAACTTAAGTGGGAAGAGTAAAAAGCCTATACAGGCGATTAAAGAGGCCAAGATTAAACGTAAGCCATGGATGCATTGTTCACGACGAGTGGTGCAAATAAATAAAGATAACCCATAAAAAAGGTCAATACTCCAATAGGGAATGATCGTCCAAGGCCAAAATGGTATATGGTGCTCCCATGAGTACACAATAGAAGGCACAGTGGCTAAAGTGGCGGTATAAGTATTGACCTGCCCATAAGTGAGGAAGAAAAATGGTGCCAAAAATGCTAGCCATAAAAAACCAAATAGCCAAATTTGGCGACGCGATGACGGTTGTTCTGATATATGAATGGCAGTCATATTTTGGCTCTATTCCTTTAAGTGGAAGCTTTAGTCCTGTTATTCGGTTGTAATGCTATATGTTAAATATTTTCATTGTAGTCTTGTGATTCAGTTACCACAGGATAAATAGGGTTAACTTACTTTATATGCATTGAAATGCTTTCGATAAATTAATAAGTTAATAAAATAGGTTGTTTGGCGAGAAGAATCAACTTATGTAAGTTATGACAAGCACCGATAGAGGCTGCCTGTCATGATGAGTCTTTAGTATGGTTATTAATCAATTAGAATTAACTATTTAGAATTACTTTCAGGATCACGGCGCCTAGCAATAGACACGCTAAATATTCCCCAGTTATCAATAGATTGGTTTAGTTTCTCAAATCCAGCAGCATCAACTAATGCATCCATTTCACCTTGACTACGACAACGCATAACCCAAGCTTGGCCACCTTGATGGCTTGGCAATACTCGTGCAATCATTTCAACTTGAGGATGCCAAGGTTGGCAGGTATAGATAAGTAATCCGCCCGAAGGGATAGCACGAGCTAAACCACTTAATGAAGCTTTAATCAATTCGTTACTTGGAAATAGTTCATATAAACCACTGACAACACCTAAAGTGGGTGCAGGCGTGACAGCGGCTAAATCATCAGCATCAAAGGCATTGCCTTCTTCAAAACGTATTTTATCTTCTAAAAAACGTTCTTTAATATGTAGCCGGCCTTGTTCTACGTTAACAGAGCTGTAATCACGTAGCAAAACAGATTGCACTTTCCCATAATCATTAATTGCATCAAAAATATAACGACCTTGTCCTGCGGCAATATCCATAATATGCACGGGTTTACCACTATCAGTTAAATCACGGATAGCTTGACGGATAATATTTTCAATATTCACTTTCCGCTGGCGAATGCCTTGCCAACCAATACTATTGAGATATTGTCTGTCCATGACTCGGCCAAATAATCCGTTACCTTGTGCCTTATCACGATACACATAATCAAGGGTTGAACCTGAGTCAAAACCCTTATCATAGCCGATACGTATACCTTCCGATGCTTTACCAAGGCTACTCATTGATTTGCTCATTATTTTATAAGCAATATTTTTAGGACACCAATTTGGTAATGGCGCCGTTAATGCACGAAAAGCATCAGCACTTACGCTCCAAGTGTCTTCAAATTGATAATCATGCTGGTAACGAGGGAACTCAAAGAGTTTAGTAATAAAACTACGCATTTTTTCGATCGGAATATGTCGCTCTTTTTCACCTAGGGTATCGTGGTAGAAGCCAGCTAAAACATGTTTCTCTTTGATTGGCGTATTGAGCCTTTCATAAAATTGATGTTGTGGCTTGTGGTGAACGACGTGATCGTTTCCAGAAATAAAGAGTTGAGTTGGTAGCGTTATTGCTCCTGCATCGGCGACAACACGTTCTGCCGTTTTATATAGTTCAAGCAAAATATTGACGGCAATAGGGCGAGTTATTAATGGATCGCGGTTAAATGACTCAATACGTTTTTCATCATGAGTAAGAAATTTAGCTTTGACATAAGAGTTTACGTAAAATAATCCGCGTATTTTTTGCATAAGCCCTAAGCCGCTACGTGCAAATGGGACATAAAGTTTTACTTTAAAAGCGGGTGACGCAAGCACCATCCCTCGGATTTTAGGTGCATAATCGTGAACCCAAGCAGAAACTAAAACCGCCCCAACACTCTGGCCAACAACTATAATATTTTCTAAAGGAATTTGGTATTGTGTTGAAATATAACGGACGAACTCATCTACATCGCTGATTGATGTGCCAAGGGATGGGCTATAACCACGAGGACCGTCATTTTCGCCATGCCCGCGGGCATCCCATGCAAACATGGCATAATCAGGTAAATTCAATTCATCGACTAAATGGGCAATACGACCTGAATGTTCATGGCCACGATGAAATAAAATTATGGCTTTATCTGTAATATCTTCCGTTGCCCAGTAACGGTAAAAAAGTGATGTATGATCACTTGTTTTAAAATGAGATTCAACCACAGGGCGTTGTGTCATATAGTCTGTCTGAAAGTTCATCATTATTCCTTAATGAGTATCCATAGGACGGCCAAGTTCAGCCATAGCACGGTGGATACGGTTATAACAGGTATACAATAACAGCACAGAAATAGCGGCAAAAAGGTAATTAGTCCAATTAGCAAAGGCTATTTGGGGAAAAATGCAGGCTACTAAGCCTAGAGCACCAAAGATAAACGCACGGTCACTTTTACCAATCGGGCCATCATAACGTCGGGAGGCACCAATCGTTTGTGCAAGCACACCAATAAACTCAGTGAGTATGGCTAATAATAGGATAAGTAAAATCCACCAAGATGCATTTGGAAAAAGTAGTGCGAAGGGAAGATACAGGGCAACATCGGAAATAACATCACCGAGCTCATTTAATATAGCACCAAAGTGGCTTTTTTGATTATGTTCACGGGCTAGCATGCCATCAATAGCATTTAGCGCCATACGAATGAATAAGACAAAAGGTAATAAAATAAACAGGCGAGGATTAGGAAAAATAAATAACAAAACACCAATAAAAATAGATAATAACAGCGCAGCAAGCGTTACTTGATTAGCGGTAATACCTGCTTGAAATAGCCTATAAACAATAGGGCGAAGTAGATCCTGAAATTTAGGTTTTAGATCATAAATTGTCATTTAGTTATCCTTACTAATCACCGCAGTTATTCTACAGATTTGTGACATATCAATACGCTATTATCGATTAGCTGCAATAAGACCTATCCTAAGTTAATCTTGGGATGAATTGTCATTTAATTATGAGGTTAATAAAAAAAGATCGGTAACGTAATGATATTAAATCATATTTTAAGAATGCAAATGAACTAAAAGATTAAGCTGAATTAGTTATGATCTGTTCCATGAAATATCAAATATCAATGTCATTTATCTCATTACAAACCTGTAGGATACAGTCACGAAACCATTTATGAGCAAGGTCACTGTGCATCTTTGGATGCCATAATAACGAAATGTTTAATGAAGGAATTGAATAAGGTAATGGAAAACTAAACAGCGATTGTTTTAAAACTTGGTTACGCAAAATATGAGTGAATCTTTTAGGAACAATAGCAATGAGTTGACTTTGGCTCGCTATGGTAATTGCTGTTGAAAACCCAGTGACGTTGAGAATGGCGGGTTTAATTGTGTCAGTAGAAGTGCAAGCACAATTTTCATGGGTTAGTTGATTAAATGGATATTGTCGTTGTACACCGATGAAATCATAGTTATTTAATAATTCTAGCGTTATAGGTTGCTTAACGAGTGGATGCGTAACATTACATACCCCAATGAATACATCACTAAACAGGAAACGGCTTTTGAGTTCTGGATCAGTATTATCAGTAATGACACTAATTTCTGCATCAATATCACCTTGCTTAAGCTGTTGAGTGTGTTTAATTTCTTTACTGATAATTCGAAGAGTCGCATTCGGTGCTTGTTGTCTGATTAATGTTAATAATGCTGAACCGTAGTTTTCCGCAAAACCCGCGGAAGCACGAAGTGTAAATTGTCGAGATAAAACGGCTAAATCAAGCTTATTGGGAACAACAAAGACATATTCAAGTTGATCCATTAGTTGTGATACTTGTGCTCTAATACTTAGGGCATAAGGCGTGAGCACCATTGTTCTACCTGATTTCATCAACAAAGGGTCATTGAGCGATGTACGTAAGCGGTTTAATGCACGGCTCATCGCAGATACACTGAGATTGGAACGCTGCGCTGCTTTTGTTACATTGCATTCTGTTAGTAAAGCATTAAGCATTACTAACAGATTTAAATCGATATTTAGCATATTGGACTCACCACCATATTGTATTAATGCACAATTTTGCACTAAGCCTAGTTGTCAGAATTATTGTCGATATTTTGCTTTGTAACATAGCGCTGATGAAAAAATAATAGATTTAACGCTACAAACATTAAAACTGCACTGATGGCAAAGGTCAATCTAAAACCGGCTACTATATTTTCTTGTGGCATCGCTGCATTCATTGTACCACCTGCGGCAAAAGCAAATAATGTTGCCATTAATGCGGCACCATTAATTAAACCTAAATTACGCGATAAATTAATCACGCCAGCCAGTAATGATTTTTTATTTGAATTAACTCCAAATAGGATTGCAGTATTATTTGCAGCTTGAAATGCGGCATAGCCAGATGTAATCAGCGTAATAAAAAGAAGATATAAGCTAATGGATAAGTGTTGAGCAAAGAGTGCAAATAATGTGAATCCTGACACCATGCAGATGAGTGCATAAAAAATAATCGTGTTTGGATTAAACTTATCAACTAATTTTCCTGCGGGTAATCCTACACAAGCAGCAACTATTGGACCACAAGACATTACAAGCCCCATTTGCCAAGGGGATAATACTAATTTATACAATAAATAAAATGGCCCAACAATTAACGTTGTCATCATTACGGTTGCAACCAGTAGGCTAAGAATTACGCCAATAAATAGAATGGGTTGCTTTAATAATTCAATAGAAATGACAGGGTGAGCTATACGTTTTTCAACAATTACAAATGAAATTACGCTCATCACTGATAGTGCTATTAATAAGAAGCTATAGCTTCCCCAGTTCACGATACTAAAGGTATACAGAATAATCGCTACAGTTAGCAGGGAAAGACCTAGAATATCAATGGGTTTATGTTCAATAGGGTCACTGGCTGGTTTTGGGACAAAACGGATGATGAGGAATAAAGCAATAATAGAAAAAGGAATATTAATTAAAAAGATAGCTTGCCAGCCCCATAAGTTTATTAACAATCCACCTAAAGTAGGACCTGCCGCTGTACCGATAGCCGATAATGAACCTATCAGTCCCATGGCAAATCCGCCTTTATTTTTTGCATTTAATCCTGCAATCATTGCCATGGTAGTATTGATCATACCTGCCGCTGCAACGCCTTGTAGAATACGAAACCCGATCAACCAATTTATTGTTGGTGAAAGTCCACTTAATGTAGAAGCAATGATAAAGAGGCTCAGTGAAAATAATAAAATGGTACGACGATTGATGCGATCGCCAAGGCTACCCGTCAAAATAGCAGCGCTGGTTAGGGTAATTAAATAGGCTACGATAACCCACTGAGCTTGTGAGAATGAGGCGTTAAAAGCTGATATTAGCGAGGGTACCGCAATATTAGTAATGCTAGTACTGAGTGAAGACAGAAATATTGGTAAAGAAAGCGCAATAAGATATCGCTTTAATGAATTAATATTTTGCATATTATATTCGACCCATAGTTTGAATGGTTAAAAACTAAAGGTAGATTAATGCGTTTATGCCATAGTCAGAAGAGGCGTTAACCGAATAGCAGTGTTGCATTAGAGGCTATAGTTGCTATGTGTTTCAATATGATTATTTCTTTCTATTTTTGAGCGCATTCGCTTAAATTGGCTTGGTGTCATTGTGGTCATCTCTTTAAATTTTCGACAAAAAGCACTGTGATCTGCATAAGCGCATTTAATTGATATATCAGTAATAGAATAATCTTCATCTAATAATTCTATCGCATGTTCTAGGCGTTTTTTCTGAATATATTGTTGAGGAGTAATTAAAAAAATAGATTTAAATTGGCGATTTAGTTGTGAAAGTGACAGGCCTGAAATATCGGCAAGTGTTGTGATTTTAATTGCGGTATCAAAATGATGACTAATAAAACGTTCAACTCGGCTAAGTTGGCTATTAAGCTTAGGACTAATAGATTTTACATCTTGCAAATCAACAGAAATTCCCGCAACACCAATCACTTGGTTCCGAGTGTTAAATATAGGTACTTTTGTTGTTAGACACCAACCTAATAATCCTGCTGTATAAAGATGCAATTCAAGTTTATTGATAACACTAATTTTTTTCTGCATTACCAAATAATCTTGTGAACTATAACTTTGACCTAAATCGATATGAAAAATATCCTCGGCGCGTTTACCAATCACATTATTTACGGTGTCAATTTTACAACGTTTAGCAAGGTTTTCATTAGCAAGTAAGTATTTAGCATTATTATCTTTTACAAAAAAAGTCACGTTCGGCAAGGTATTAATTAATGGCATAATCAACCTTAGATGATTAAGAAAATTATTAATATTATCAATAGGGAATAACATATTTTCCTGACTAATCAACAGCAATTTATTTAAGTTAATCATGCCGTGCTCCTGTCCGTTAAACAATTTTTGTTAGTTATCTAAAATATTTTTATATTGTGCAGAAAAGCGCATAAGTTGACTTGAAAGATATCAAGAGTTATTAACAAAAATCAAGCATCTTGTTAACAATTAAATTTTAACAGGGATAATCTAATGCAGAAGCAGTACCGAAAAATAGAAGTTATTGATTCACATACAGCAGGAGAGCCAACGCGTTTAGTTATTAATGGCTTCCCTGAATTGGGTGATTTAAATATGGCTTCTCGTCTAGAAATATTACGCACTCAATATGACCAATGGCGTTGCACCACGATCTTAGAGCCTCGCGGCAATGACATTTTGGTTGGCGCATTATTATGTCGACCACAAAATCCTAAAGCCGCCGCGGGTGTTATTTTTTTTAATAATGAAGGTTATTTAGGGATGTGTGGGCATGGCACGATTGGTTTAATCACGTCATTACATTTTTTAGGTCAGATATCTTATGGCAAACATCTGATTGAAACACCCGTGGGGGATGTTACCGCGCAATTACACCAAGATGGCAGCGTTAGTATTCAAAATGTTTATTCCTACCGTTACCGTAAGGCAGTGCAAATTAATATTCCTGATGTAGGTGTCATTGTTGGAGATATTGCATGGGGAGGTAATTGGTTTTTTCTGGTTGAAAATTCCCCTATCGATATTCACTATCGTGATGCTAAAGCGTTGACTGAGCTGTGTTTAAAAATCAAGCAAGGCCTAGCTTCTCAAGGTATATACGGCAAAGATAACCAAGAAATTGACCATATCGAATTATTTGGCTCACATCCCAACGCCAATAGCCAAAGTTTTGTGCTCTGTCCTGGTGGTGCTTATGACCGTTCACCTTGTGGAACGGGAACTAGTGCCAAGCTTGCATGCCTTGCGGCGGATAAAAAATTGGCGGCGGGCGAAATATGGCATCAAGCCAGCGTTATCGGCAGCCAATTCCAAGCCAGTTACCAACCTTCTGATGAAAATGGCATCATCCCAACTATCCGTGGTACTGCCTATATTAGTGGGCAAAATAGCTTATTAATTGATGAGCAAGATCCATTTCGTTTTGGCATCACGGCCGCGTGAGGTGTCATCATGACTAAAAAATATCCGGTGGTGGTGATTGGTGGTGGCATTATTGGCTTAAGCATTGCGTTATCGGTGCAAGCTGAGGGAACTGATGTCTTATTGGTTGATAAAAATGAGATTGGTTCCGGCGCGTCATTTGGTAACGCAGGGCATATAGCGACCGAACAAGTTTTTCCTATTGCTGATCCCTCTATTTTGAAATCAATTCCCGGTATGCTTTTCGATCCTCTTGGTGCTTTGCGTTTAGATTGGCGATATTTATTACCGCTAACGCCTTGGTTATTGAAATTACTGGGAAATATGCGACATAAACATTTTATGCGCATCCATCGAACATTAGCAATATTCAATAGCGCTTCATTAACCTCATGGCAAGCCTTTGAGCAGAAATGGCAACTAGATGATTTAGTTAAACTAACCGGCTCGTTGTTGGTTGCAGAAAAGCTAAAAACGCTGGATAAATTAAATCAACATGGGGAATACCTCAACAGTATTGGGGTGCAAAATCAATTTCTAACTCAAGAACAGCTATTGGTTCGTGAGCCTGGATTAGCTACCAGTCAACTCGGCGGGCTTTTTTATCCGAATACTGGGCATGTCACGGACTTGACTGCATTACATGCACGGCTAGTACAAGCGTTTCAACAATTAGGTGGAAATGTGCTGACAGGCTGTGAAGTGACCGCCATTAACTCATCATCGAGTGATAAAGCGTTAATCACCACAACACAAGGTGAATTTGATGCACAAAAAGTGGTGATTGCGGGTGGCGCATTTTCTAAATCATTAGTGAAGATGGTTAGCCGTATTAATGTGCCTCTTGAGACGGAACGTGGTTATCACTTGATGCTACCGAAAGAAATCAACAGGCTGACTGTGCCCGTATCTAGCATGGATCGGCGTTTTATTATGACGCCAATGAAGGGTGGATTGCGTCTTGCAGGTACAGTTGAATATGCAGGGTTGACGCGTCCACCTAACATGCAGCGGGCACGCCACTTTATTCCTCTAGCGACGCCGATGCTGAATAAATCATTAAATACCCAACAAAGCAGTGAATGGATGGGGTTTCGTCCGACGACCTCAGATTCATTACCCGTAATCGATAAAAAAGGCCCTTATATTTTTGCTTTTGGGCATCAACATTTGGGACTTACACAAGCTGCTCTCACCGCAGATATTGTCAATAACTTGATCCACGAGCAACCGACAGTGGTCGATTGTTTGCCTTTTACCATCGAAAGATTTCTTTAATTTTGAGGAGAATTCCAATGAATTTTCATGGCATCCTAGTTCCTATCGTTACACCATTTCATGATAATTTGTCATTGAATATTAGTGGGTTAGCTAAATTAACCGAAAAACTTATCGACAGTGGTGTGACAGGTTTAGTGGTTTGTGGAACCACTGGTGAATATTACGCTTTGAATGAAGAGGAGCGTAAAACAGTACTGATGACAGTAAGTAAAGTGGCGAAGGGAAGAGTTACGTTGATAGCGGGGATTAATGATCTATCAACCGAAGGTGCTATAAATCGCGCGGAACAAGCAAAGCAATTAGGTTATGAAGGATTAATGTTATCGCCACCCCCGTATAGCCTACCTGACCAGCAAGGGGTATTTGCCCATTATCAAAAAGTCGCCTCGTCAACATCGCTCCCCATCATTATGTATAACTTTCCTGCGCGTATTGGTATTGAAATTGAATATGACACTGTCGTGAAACTAGCTGAAATTGACAATATTGTGGCCATTAAAGAAAGCAGCGGGGATTTTAGTCGTGCATTACGTCTTCTTCAAACTTCATTTGAGAATTTCGAAGTTATTTGTGGCTGTGATGACCAGCCTGTCGACTTCTTCTTTTGGGGGGCCAGAAGCTGGATCGCTGGATCAGGAAATGTATTTCCTGTAGAGCAAGTGGCTATCTATGAAGCTTCAGTACAAGAAGATTGGGGAAAAGCAAAGCAGATCATGAATGAAATCTATCCTGCAATTTATTCGATGGAATCAGGTAATTATAATCAAAAAGCGAAAGCCGGCTGTTTTAAAAGTGCATTTAAGGTTGGACCCGTTCGATTACCATTAACTAATATTTCTGACTCTGAACGAGATGAGTTCCTTTCTCTTATCACGATAGAAGGGAAATAATAATGAAAATAAGTAAAGAGCAGGTATTTGAACGTGCTAAAAAAGGGAAATTATGGGCGGGTAATTTAATTGAAGATTATCAAAGTAACGCAGCAAAATTAGAGAATCGAACACCTATCGATAACAGTGTGATTGGTTATATTGCTGATGGAAGTGTGAGCGATATCGATGCTGCCGTTAGTCTTGCTCGCTCAACATTTAAAGCGGGTAACTGGCGTGGGTTATCTCCTCAGCAACGAAAACAAGTTATGTTACGGTGGGCGCAATTGGTTGAAGAACACAGTGAAGAGCTTGCTGCACTTGATTGTATCGATGCAGGTAAGCCAATTACCGAATGTTTGAACACTGATTTACCCGCTACCATTGAAACTTTTTATTGGTATGCAGAAGCGGTAGATAAATTATTTGGTAAGGTCGCTCCGACGAGTCAACAAGAGTTGGGTTTGATTGTACATGAGCCGATTGGCGTCGTCGGCGCTGTATTGCCTTGGAATTTTCCTGCTCAGATGTTTGCTTGGAAAGTTGCACCGGCGTTAGCGGTAGGTAATTCCGTGATTGTAAAACCCGCAGAATTAACGTCATTAAGCGCTTATCGCTTAGTGGAACTTGCTTATGAAGCGGGCGTACCTAAAGGTGCGTTGAGTTTAGTGTGTGGATTAGGTGAAAAAGTTGGGGAGGCGCTTGGCCGACATAGTGATGTAGATATGGTCTCTTTTACCGGTTCAACTGAGGTAGGGCGCTTATTTTTAAAATATTCGGCAGAAAGTAACTTAAAGGAAATCGTTCTTGAGTGTGGTGGAAAAAGTCCGCAAGTAGTGTTCGAAGATGCTGACATCGATGCTGCTATTCCTCATATTATGGCTGCTGCGTTTTGGAATATGAGTGAGAATTGCAGTTGTGGTTCGCGGCTTATTGTGCATGAACGGATTAAGCCATTATTACTCGAAAAACTGATTGCAGCGGCCGCATTATGGAAAGTAGGCAATCCGATGGATGCTGATGTTTCTATCGGTCCCATGGTAGAAGAAGCGCATTTTGAAAAAGTTAAATCATTTTTAGCGCTCACAATTAAAGAAGGCGGGCATCTTGTTACTGGGGGTAAAATACACAGTGAAATAGGTGCTGGTTGGTATATTGAACCAACAATTTTTGATGATATTACACCACAGATGTCGCTCTTTAAGCAGGAAGTTTTCGGACCTATTTTAGCCGTTACCTCTTTTAATACAGATGAAGAAGCGGTCGCATTGGCTAATGATACTCAATATGGGCTTGCGGCCTCTTTTTATAGTCAAAATATCCATCGTGTGATGAATATTGCACGGCAGATCAATGCGGGCACTATTTCTATTAATGGATTTAGTGAAGGAAATATTACCACACCGTTTGGCGGTTTTCGTCAATCAGGTTTTGGGGGGAAAGACAACGGAATTGAGGCATTTGAACAATACACCCAAACTAAAGTTATCTGGTTTATCAATCATTAAATCACAATAACCTGAGCCAATATTGGCTCAGGTTTTTTTTACCCTACAAACATAAAACATATTATTACAATAACGAAGGAGTATTCATATGGAAGCCATCGTAAATACCATCGTTGGTTACATCTGGGGTAATGCATTAGTGATATTATCGCTGGGTGTTGGGCTTTATTTTACGCTGCTCACGCGTGGTGTGCAATTTCGCTACTTAATCAAAATGGTTTGCTTACTAAAAGAAAATAAAGCCTCTAAAGAAGGGATATCATCATTCCAAGCATTTTGCCTTGCACTATCTGGTCGTGTTGGCGTAGGTAATATTGCCGGTGTTGCTACTGCAATCGCAGCGGGAGGGCCGGGAGCTATATTTTGGATGGTAGTCATGGGGCTATTGGGCGGTGCGAGTGCATTTATCGAATCCACATTAGCGCAAATTTATAAGCAGCGTTCTGATGGGCAGTATCGTGGTGGTTCTCCTTATTACATTGAAAAGGGCTTAAAATTAAAACCATTTGCGATTATGGTCGCGGTAGTGATTTGTTTATCTTATGGTGTATTAGTGCCGGGTATTCAAGCAAATACTATTGCGGATTCATTCCAAACTTCATTTAATATTCCCCCGATGGTGACTGGTGCGATTGTTACCGTATTAATGGCATGGCTAATTTTTGGCGGTGTCAAACGTATTGCTAGTGCTGCCGATAAAATTGTACCGTTGATGGCTATCGCTTATATCATCATGATGGTCATTATTTTAGGGAGTCACTTCGAAAAAGTGCCAGCGATGTTCAGCTTAATATTCCGTAGTGCATTGGGAATGGATGCGGTATTTGGTGGAATTATCGGTACTGCGGTTTCGTGGGGGGTACGCCGCGCCGTATTTTCGAATGTTGCAGGTGCCGGCGAGGCAACATTTAGCTCAGCGGCAGCCGAAGTTAGCCATCCCGTAAAACAGGGCCTTATCCAAGCATTTTCTATTTATATTGATACTGTTGTGGTATGTACTGCATCAGGTTTGATGATTTTAGTGACCAATATGTACAATGTATTCCCTGATGGCTCTGCAACGGCGTTAGTTGAATATGTCCCTGGTGTCGCGGCTGGTACAGCTTGGACTCAAATGGCCGTATCAACGGTATTTACCTCCGCGGGATCGGGGTTTGTCTCGATAGCTGTGTTCTTATTTGCATTCACCACTTTGATGGCTTACTACTATATAGCAGAAACGACCATAGTTTATCTCGACCGCAAGCTCTCTTATCCAGTCTTAAAATTGATACTAAAATTTGTTTTTTTAGGGATTGTTTTTATGGGAAGTGTGCAATCCGTTAGTATCATGTGGGGGCTGGGTGATATTGGTTTTGGTAGTATGAGCTATTTAAACTTGGTCGCAATTGTCTTTTTATCTAAGCCAGCGCTTAGGGCTCTTAGAGATTACGAAAGGCAGGAAAAACTTGGGGTTGACCCAGTGTTTGATCCTAAAGTTGCTGGTGTTGAAAATGCAGAGCTTTGGGAAGACATCAGTCGTGAATATCATGCGAAAGGTTATGGTGTTATTCAAACAGAAATTAAAACTGAAAGCAGACTGACTAAGGAAGAGTTAATTGAAAAGTAGATATAAAAAATTTGCTTAAAAATGGCGGTGAGAGAGGGGTTCGAACCCTCGATACGTTCGCACGTATACACACTTTCCAGGCGTGCTCCTTCAGCCTCTCGGACACCTCACCGTATTTTTAATGCTGTCGTTACATTATAAGATATAAAAAACTACTTTATAAACTTGCACTGCAACGGGGCGCTACTATAGGGAAAATAGCGCCTTACGTCAACTCCCTATTGCTTATTATTCTTGTTTTTGTGGTTGTTTAGTTAAATAAAAATCAATTTGATTATTATCTATTCGACGAAGTTAGTTTCTAATTTTATTTAATTATTATTTGTTAATTTAAACTGCAAGGTATTATTGCAAAATTCGTTATCTACTTAACAAAATACTGATCGGGTGCAATCTAGATGGTTGTATTGACTTGAAAATAAACTCCTTTACGCACACTCTGTTAGAAACCCAAGAGGAGTTGCCATGAATATTTTATTTTACCACCCATTTTTTGATGCGAAGCAATGGATTGAGGGGATGCGGGTAAGATTACCGCAAGCCAATATTCGTCAGTGGGAAAAAGGGGATAACCAACATGCTGATTACGCGATGGTTTGGTTGCCACCATATGAGTGTTTAGCTGGTAGAAAAGATCTGAAGGGTATTTTTGCATTAGGTGCCGGTGTTGACGCAATCTTAAAACAAGAACAAGACAATCCAGGAACTTTACCCGCAGGTGTTCCACTGATGCGCCTTGAAGATACCGGTATGGCCATTCAAATGGAAGAATATGCAATGGCTAAAGTATTATCTTATTTTCGTCGAATGGATGAGTATCGCCAACTACAATCTCAGCGTCAGTGGAAACCATTACCCGCTTACCAACACGAAGAATTTGTGGTGGGAATTATGGGGGCAGGAGCACTAGGGCAAGCCGTGGCTAAGCGTTTAATTAGTTTTGGTTTTCATGTTAGAACTTGGAGTCGCTCTGAAAAGCACATTGATAATGTGAAAAGTTATTATGGTAAAGACCAACTGCCGAGTTTTCTTTCTGGTACGCGAGTGATTATTAACTTGTTACCGAGCACTCCAGAGACGGTGGGTATCTTGAATCAGCAACTGTTCAGCCAGTTACAGCCAAATTCGTATATCATCAATCTTGCTCGAGGCGCTCATCTTATTGAACAAGATTTGTTATCCGCTCTTGAAATAGGGCAAGTGGCTGGAGCCTCTCTTGATGTTTTTGCTAATGAACCTTTGTCACAAATGCATCCATTTTGGACCCATCCACGTATCGCGATAACTCCTCATGTTGCAGCGTTTACTAAACCATTAGAAGCGATGGATATGATAGCGAGTAATATTAAACGTATCGAAGCAGGGCAAACGCCTGAAGGTATCGTTGATTTAATTCGAGGATACTAATATCCCATTATGTTTCACGTTGTAGCACTATTCACTAGCTGCAACGTGAGCGCTTTAAGCGTAAAGCCAAATCTTTACGCTTTTTTAATCACCCCCCTGTCTTAATCTTAGGTTATGGGTGGTTTAGCCGACTTTTAAGGTATACTAATTTTAAAGCGTAATCATTTTAGCGAAGTGATTACATAGTAACCGAAAAAGGAACCGGTAAATGAATGAATTCTCAATTGTCTGTCGTATCTTAGGCACACTGTTTCAACGCTCACCAGACGATGTGCTGGTAAAACCATTACTCGATTTAATTGCACAAGACAAACTAAAGGCATCTTGGCCAATTGAACAAGATGAGCTTTGGGCGAGAATGGCAACATCTGTTGATATCAATGCGATTACCAAGGACTATCAAGGAATGTTTGGTGGCACTGAGCCTGCGGTATCTATGCGTGCTAATGATTATGATGCTGAAATTACTGAGCCTGAAATTCGTGAATTTTTGACATTAAGAGCTATGCCATTAACCGATTCTCATACAGATTCATTCGGTGCTTTACTTCTTGCGGCATCTTGGCTTGAAGATCAAGCAGCAGAAGATGAAACTGCGGCGCAAGAAGAGTTGTTTGATAGTTATATTTTGAGTTGGAGTGGGACATTTTTAGGTAAAGTTGAAGCGCATGCTACAACTGTTTTTTATCGCACACTAGCTCAAATTGCCCGTGATGCTGTGATTGTATTACGTGATGAATTAGATTCAGAGTAAATGAGAATAAGGATATTTTAAAATATTTTATTGGTAGACTCAGTTAATTGTGATGTAAAAAACGCCACTTAGCCTATTGCTACATTATTGTCTCACAAGCCCACATTCAAATTGTGGGTTTTTTGTTGCAACAAATCGAATCAGGGAGTACTTTGCAACTATCTATCTTATAAATATTAATGAATTATGGTTACTCGGATTTTATATTTACTTTGCATAGCATTGATGGTTTTGTTTGCATTTGTATTGGGTATGTCAGTTAATTTAAATTTTAAACCCAGTGTTATTGATGGCGCAAAGTTAGCGGTATCTAACTTTATGTATTTGCCTCAAGCATCTGAATTTAGAGAAGTTAAATTATATGTATCCAGAACTAAGACAGTTCACAAAGAGGTGGGTAATGTTTGTGGTGAGGTATATGCATTTAAAAATGACGTACCTTATAAGTACAAAAGATTTATTGTTCAAGCCGCTAAGGACAACAAAGGCAACTATATATACTCATTTCCACTTTTTGACTTCGAGGGTGAGATGATATCGGAAGAAGAGTTCCAAAAAATATGGGAACAACGCTGCGCTGAATAAATTATAAAGCTGGAGCCAGTACTTTTAACCGATTGAGTATCCTATTATTGTTTTTCTCTTTTTATCGTTTAATTATTCAAAATTGATAAATAATTTTAATTAAATAAAGAAGGCAACAAGTTTGTTTGTTGCCTTAAATGCTTTTATCAATCAAATTAATTCATGGTCTGAGTTAATCAACTAATGGGATTATTAATTTTCCCGGCTTTATCTCAAGCCCTTTGGCTAATTTTTTTGCTGTTGCCTCAGCGGCACCATTATTAGCATCTAATACATAAACTGGTTGAGTTTCAAAGAAAGTTTCAAGAGAGCTATTTAAGTAAGGAATAATGGCAGAAATTGCGGTATCCATATTTTCAGGGATCACTTTATATTTACTGATATTTAGTTCTTTTAAATAAATAGAGCCTGTTTTTGCATCAAAAATAGGGCGAGCGGTTAATGTTAACTCAATTTTGGCGTCAGCTTTACCAATTAATGAATCCAGCTTTACAGTAGCTTCCCCCGTTAAAGCAACTTTACCAGGTTCACTACGACCAATTTCGGATTTTAAATTCGCGAGTTGTATATCTGCATCTGCAAAGCCTGAAATACCGACTTTATGCTCATATTTAACTTTATTGGCTAGGTAGCTATTAATTTGTGATTCATTAATACTAAATTCTGATAATTGGCTACAACCTGCGAGGAGGGCAACGAGCCCCAATATGGTCGCTAATAAAAACTTTTTCATAAAGACTCCTTAGACAGTAATTCTGCTAGTTTAGCTTATTACTGTCCACTCAACATGGCTGTTTCTATTTTTTTGCGATTAAATTGCTTATGCAGCGCCCATAAAGTAATAAAACCGATAATACCGAGTAGGAACCAAGGCAATTGTGGTACTCCCCATTGATGCCCAATATCATACATCCAGCCACCGCCGGTATAACCTACGGCGCCACCAAGGGCGAGTCCTAGGCGACTAAAGCCCATGTAGCTTCCTCGAGCTCTAGGATTTGCCAAAGAGGCACTCAGTGTTTCACGTGCAGGGTCAGCAGTTACCGTTCCCAAATAAAATAAACAAATCAGGCCGAATAAGGTATTCAATGAAGTGGTCATTCCAATGGGGAACATGCTTAGGCTCATTAGAAATAGCCCTGCCATCAAACGCTGTTCTAAGCGAAAATGTTTTTCGCTCCAACGCGCAATAGGATAAAGCAGTGTTAATGAAATAGCGGCTTCAATCGCATACATCCATTTAACGGCCGTTGGCGTTCCTGCAAGTTCGTTAACGACAATAGGAAACATCAACATCACTTGCACCGAAAGCATAAAGTAACCCGCTAATGTTACGACATAGGTGACAAAGCGTTTATCTTTAAGAACGCGGCCCATGCCTTCTTTTATCGGGGTTCTGACTGTTGAAATACGATAAGCAGGTAGCAACCATGCATTACAAATTGCGGCGATGATAAAGACAGCAGCACCAGCCCAACAAACATAGTGGAAGTCATACTGTAATAGCCAACTACCAATTAAGGCACCAATGACAGCGCCTGCGCTATCTTGCATTAACAGTAATGAATAGAAACGACCCCGTTCATAAGGTCGCGTTAATTTAATGACCAGCGCAGTCCTTGGTGGATCGAACAAGGTACCACCGAGGGCAGAAAGCACGCAGGATAGCCATAAAACCCAAGGGTCATGAGCGACGGCCATGACTGCGAAACCGCTAGCTCGCAGTAGCATACCAATAACAATCATTGGTTTAGCACCAAAACGGTCGGCGATAGCACCCCCGAAAATACCCAATCCTTGTTGAACAAATTGTCTCAGCCCCAAAGCGAAACCAACAACAACCGCAGCCCAACCAAGTTGATCAACAAAGCGAATTGAGATTAAAGGAAACACCACAAAAAAGCCTAGTACAACTAACATGTTGTCTAGTAATAAAAAATATTTACCCAGGCTTCTTGCCCGTGACACCTGCGCCATGACACACCATTAGAAAAATAGCAAAGAGGGAAGGATTCTTAATGTTTCTTATTAATAATATCAGTAGAATATAGAAAGTCAGATGATATTTTTTTATCGATGTAGCAAGGCAGGATTGATGATTTATTTTTATCGTTGAATATCGCTGTTTGTTTTATAATTAAAAAATTAATTAAGGGACTACGATGTTTGGTTATCGGTCAAATGAACCCAAAGTGCGTCTTATTACTGAAAGGATGATCGTTCGTTTAGCATATGAGCGTGATAATTATCGGTTAGCTGACTATTACAGCTTAAATAAAGACTTTTTAACGCCGTGGGAACCTATTCGTGATAATTCACATTTTCAACCAGCGGGTTGGAATAATCGATTACATGTTATGAGTGAAATGCATCGTCAAGGCAGTGCCTTTCACTTTTTGTTGCTAGATAACGATGAAAATGAAGTTATCGGCGTGGCTAATTTTAGCAATGTGTTGCGCGGCGCATTTCATGCTTGTTATTTGGGTTATTCACTTGGTGAAAAGTGGCAGGGACAAGGTTTGATGCATGAAGGATTAATACAAGCAATTCAATATATGCAAAAGCATCAGGGGATGCATCGTATCATGGCGAATTATATGCCACATAATTCACGCAGCGGTAATTTGTTAACCCGCCTTGGTTTTGAGCGCGAAGGATATGCTAGACAATATCTGCAAATAAACGGCGAGTGGCGTGATCATGTGTTAACTGCGTTAACCGATGATACTTGGAAACAACCTAAATCCTAGACTTATAAACGCTTAATTTACCTTTCAATCGTAGTCAGTCGTGTCATGGGCTGTTAAACTGGCACGATTGTTTTCTTTTAGTCTATCTATCATGAATTTATTAAAATCGCTGGCGGCAGTAAGCTCCATGACCATGATGTCTCGTGTGCTTGGGTTTATCCGTGATGCTATTATTGCTCGAGTATTTGGTGCAGGAGCGGCGGCAGATGCTTTCTTTGTCGCATTTAAGTTACCTAATCTATTACGTCGAATCTTTGCTGAGGGCGCATTTTCTCAGGCTTTTGTACCCATACTTGCTGAATATAAAAATCAACAAGGTGAAGAGGCAACTCGAACCTTTGTGGCTTATATCGCGGGAATGCTAACGCTTGCGCTAGCGATTGTTACTGTTATCGGAATGATTGCCGCTCCGTGGATAATTTATATTACGGCGCCAGGCTTTACGGATGACGCTAACAAATTTGCATTAACAACTGATTTATTACGTGTCACTTTTCCTTATATTTTCTTAATTTCGTTGGCCTCCCTTGCTGGCGCAATTCTTAATACATGGAATCGGTTTTCTGTTCCTGCTTTTGCTCCGACATTGCTCAATGTTAGTATGATTTTCTTTGCGGCTTTTGCCGCGCCGTATTTTGATCCTCCGATTATGTCATTGGCTTGGGCGGTATTAGTCGGTGGCGTATTGCAGCTAGTCTATCAACTTCCACATCTAAAAAAGATCAGTATGCTCGTATTACCGCGTCTCTCTTTTCGCGATAGTGGTGTTTGGCGAGTAATGAAAATGATGGGCCCCGCAATTATAGGGGTGTCAGTTGCGCAAATTTCACTGATTATTAATACTATTTTTGCTTCTTTCTTACAGTCAGGCTCTGTTTCTTGGATGTATTATGCAGATAGATTGATGGAGTTGCCTTCGGGGGTGCTTGGTGTGGCACTTGGCACTATTTTACTGCCTTCTCTTGCAAAAAGTTTTACGAGTGGTAATCAGCAGGAATATCGCCATTTGATGGATTGGGGCCTACGTTTATGCTTACTTTTAGCCTTGCCTTGCGCAGTAGGCCTTGCTGTATTATCTGAAGCATTAACGGTTTCGTTATTCCAATATGGTAATTTTACGGCTCATGATTCGCTTATGACCCAATATGCTTTAATGGCCTACTGTGTCGGCCTTACCGGTATGATTTTGGTAAAAATATTAGCCCCCGGTTTTTATTCACGTCAGAATATTAGAACACCGGTTAAAATTGCGATAGTTACACTCATCTTAACGCAGTTAATGAACTTAGCATTCATTGGGCCGATGCAACATGCTGGTCTTGCACTTTCCATTGGTATTGCAGCCTGTTTTAATGCAGGAGTACTGTATTGGCAGCTGCGTAAACAAGATATTTTCCAGCCATTGGCTGGATGGCGTGGTTTTATTTTTAAATTACTGATTGCGGTTGTTGTGATGACAGGAGTGCTATTTGCTGTATTGCATTTTATGCCACAGTGGCAAGAGGGCAATATGTTAATGCGAATGTTACGTTTGATGGGCGTCGTAGTTGTTGGTGCCGGCAGCTATTTTGTGGCGTTGTATGCACTTGGTTTTCGTCCTCGTGATTTCAAGAAACACAGTATTGCGTAATCAATATTTTTAAAATACAAATAGCTTTGTGAACGTTCAGCCCAGCTAACAACTAGTTGGGCTGATTTTTTTAATTATAATGAGCATTATCAAGACTGAACAGATAAAATAATAGCCCACCGGAGTGAGCTATTATTGGAAATTGCAAGCTTATAACTTACAGGCTGATAGCCAATAATAAATTACATTCTTTCTACGGTTTCAATACCTAAAGTATCAAGGCCTGTTTTTAATGTTTTTTGTGTTAGGGCTGCTAATTTTAAACGGCTTTGGCGTTGCGCTTCGCTTTCAGCAGAAAGGATAGGGCAATGTTCATAGAAGCTTGAGAATAGACCCGCAAGGTCATACAGATAAGCACACATCACATGTGGTGTGCCTTCACGAGCAACCGTTAGAATTGTTTCTTCAAATTGCATTAAACGTGTTGCTAGCGCCATTTCACGAGGGTCTTGTAGCACGATTGGTAAGGTTAAATCGGCTTCAGTCACATCGGCTTTTTTGAAGATAGAGGCAACACGGGTATAGGCATATTGCATATATGGCGCTGTATTACCTTCAAACGCTAACATATTGTCCCAATCAAAAATGTAATCAGTAGTACGATTTTTTGAAAGATCCGCATATTTGACTGCACCAATACCAACTACATTCGCAACGTTGAGCAGTTCATCCTCATCCATATCTGGATTTTTTGAACGGATCAAGGTTTGAGCACGTTCAATCGCTTCATCTAATAAGTCTGTAAGACGTACAGTACCACCTGAGCGGGTTTTGAATGGCTTACCATCCTTGCCTAGCATCATACCGAACATGTGGTGTTCAAGCGCCATAGACTCAGGAATATAACCTGCTTTACGTACGATAGTCCAAGCTTGCATTAAATGCTGATGTTGGCGTGAGTCGATATAATATAGAGAACGATCCGCATGTAACGTTTCATAGCGGTATTTCGCACAAGCAATATCGGTTGTGGTATATAAGAAGCCACCATCTTTTTTCTGGACGATAACGCCCATTGGTTCGCCTTCTTTATTTTTGAATTCGTCAAGAAAGACAACCGTTGCGCCTTCGCTTTCAACTGCTAAGCCTTTTGCTTTTAAATCAGCAACAATTTCTGGCAACATACTGTTATACAAACTTTCACCCATCACATCATCTTCGGTTAAGGTGACATTTAAGCGCTGATAAGTTTGTTGGTTTTGTTGCATTGTGATATCAACCAGTTTACGCCACATTTTACGGCAGTATTCATCACCTGATTGTAATTTAACGACGTAACTACGCGCTCGTAGGGCAAACACTTCATCGTCGTCATAGTGCTTTTTAGCTTCACGATAAAACTCTTCAAGATCAGACAATGCCATGTCACTGGCATCTTCATTTTGTACTTTTTCTAGATAAGCAATCAGCATACCAAATTGCGTACCCCAGTCACCGACGTGATTGGCACGAATAACTTTGTGGCCAATAAATTCTTGAGTACGTGCAGCAGCATCACCAATAATGGTTGAACGCAGATGACCAACGTGCATTTGCTTGGCAACGTTTGGCGCAGAATAGTCAATAACGATAGTTTCTTGTTTTACAAGCGCTAAACCTAATCGCTCACTCACGAGTGCTTTTTCGGCACAATTTGCAATCCAGCCCGATTCAAGAAAGATATTGATAAAACCTGGGCCGGCGATTTCAACTTTAGTCGCAATACCTTCAAGATCTAAATGGCTGACAATTTGTTCGGCCAGTTGTCTTGGCGGCATACCCATTTTTTTAGCTGCGCCCATGACACCATTAGCTTGATAGTCACCAAATTGTGACTTGGCAGATTGACGAACAATTGCCTCGCTGCCTTCTGGAGCACCCGCTGCTAGCATTGCAGCATAAATTTTATCTGAAAGAATGGCCTGAATATTCACCGAATTACCTTAAATAACGAACATAGTTACCGTATTGTGCCATCACAAGCGCGGAACTAAAAGGTGGAAGAGAAAAATCGGCAGATTTTATACCATATTTTAGGGGGGGCGTGCTACAGTCTGCGCGTTTGTTTATCTTTTATTATTATTGATTCGACTATTATTTAGATGTTGAGCCTTGTTGAAAAGAGTATTTTTAAATGATTGATTTATCTATTGTTCCTGAGTTAGATGATTTATGGGCTGATTTGCCTGTATTTGAGCAGAAACTACAATTGATGGCAACAGAGCTTCAAATTTCTCTAACTGATTATCATATTGACCATATTTCAGTTCGTTGCCACCAGCTTATAACTGCTAATCGTTGGCATGATGGGTTAATAAAATGTGCAAACTTATTATCAGATAACCAAATTAATGGTCGATCTATCCGTTTGTATGAGCTCATTCAGCCAATTGTCGTCGCCGGACAAAATGTCTTTATTATTGAATTGCCTTTCCCTAAAGATAAAATTTATCCGCAAGAAAGTTGGGAACATATTGAAATGGTCGTTGATGTCGAACCTGATTTATTGATTAGTGTTGCCACAAATTTGTTACCTAATCCGCTACCCGAAGGTTTTAGTATGAAAGAGAGTCAGCCTAAAGGGCAGAGTGAAAGACTACCTAATCCCACATTAGCAGTGACAAATGGAATTATTACCGTTAAATATCATCCTTTTTCGCTAAAAAAGATAATTGAAAGTGAAAAATAAGTGATGTAATTAACGTTATTGATAATTGCTCCCATAGAACTCCTCATGGTGTGATATCTATCCGGTAACTGTTATCAATAAGTGGCATTATTAATCGTTGTGTTAACGAATAACATACTTACCCTAAGTTATTAATTAGGGCATTTAAAGCAATCGCTTTATTACCATTTTTGGAGGTGACCATGGCAAAACTGGAAATTTGCTGTTTCGGAATCGAATGTGCTCAAGTGGCTCAAGAATATGGTGCTGATCGCATTGAACTATGCTCGGGTGCAGCTGATGGCGGGTTAACGCCAAGCTATGGATATCTAAAGCTGGCAAGAGAAAAAATTCATATTCCAGTTCATCCAATTATTCGTCCTCGTGGTGGGGATTTTTGTTATGACATGAGTGAGTTTGATGTCATTCGTGAAGATTTAATTATGGTCAAAGAAATGGGATTCCCGGGTGCGGTAGTCGGTATCTTGGATAGAGAAGGGCGTATTAATCTAGACCGTATGCATGTATTAATGGAAATAGCACAAGGAATGAATATTACGTTCCATCGTGCTTTTGATATGTGTATCAATCCATTACTTGCTTTGGAACAGTTAAAAACGCTCGGGGTGGCGCGTATTTTAACTTCAGGTCAGCAGCAAAGTGCAGAGCTGGGCCTTCCTTTACTTAAAGAGCTACACGAAAAAAGTCTTGAAATTAATGGACCTCAGATTATGGCGGGCGCCGGAGTGCGTTTGGCAAATTTAAGTAAGTTTATGGAAATTGGCCTTGCCGAAGTTCATAGTTCAGCAGGTAAAACCGTTCCTTCGAGCATGAGTTATCGTAAAGTGGGGGTGACCATGGCATCGAATAGTGAAAGTGATGAATTTACGCATTATTGTGTTGATGGTCCAACGGTTGAAGCGATGAAAGATTTTATTTCAATTACTGAAAAAGTTTCGGCATAACGTTTTTAATGAAAATGAGGGAGGCAGATACCTCCCTTATTTTTAAGGTTTACGTGCGACTAAAATGGCACGAAGTGGTGCAGGATAACCTTCAATTGTTTTGGTCATATCATTTGGGTCTAAAAACTCAGCCAATGACTCCGTTTTCATCCATGGGGTACGACGTTGTTCATCAACAGAAGTAACCGCTTGATCAACAATACGAACATCAACAAATCCACATTTTTCTAACCAAATCTTGAGCATTTTTGCTGACGGGATAAAGTAAACATTACGCATTTGTGCATAACGTTCTCCCGGTAGTAGGCATTGGAACTCATCCCCTTCAATGACTAAGCTTTCTAATACTAATTCACCTTCGCTGACTAACTGATCTTTCAGTTGCCATAAATGGTCAAGAGGTGAGCGGCGGTGGTAAAGTACGCCCATTGAAAAAACAGTATCAAAAGCATTTAACGCAGGAAGTTGCTCGATACCTAATGGTAATAAATGTGCGCGTTGGTTATCACCTAATAATTTTCTCACCGCTTCGAATTGGCATAAAAAAAGCTGGGTAGGATCGATGCCGACGACAAACTTAGCGTCTTCCCCTAACATGCGCCACATGTGATAACCACTTCCACAACCTACATCTAACACATAGCGGTCTTTGAGTGGGGATATATGCGGTAGTACGCGATCCCATTTCCAATCTGAACGCCATTCAGTATCGATATCAACACCGTATAGTGAAAAAGGTCCTTTACGCCAAGGTTTGAGTTGTTCGAGTATATTATTAAGGCGACGAGTTTCCCCTGATGAAAGCTCAGGATCACGGGTTGCAGTGACGCTTTGTTTTAAATCTAAATCTGTAGGTATCATCAATGGCAGGTTATCAAGCATTTTTTCCCATGATGAAAAGCCGCCATGTAAACCTTTTTTCTTCCACTCAGTTAATTGAGCAGGTAGTGTATCAAGCCAGTGGCTTAAAGGGCCTACTGCGATTTGCTGATAGAAACGACCGAAATCTATCATGAGTTAGCCTCTTTTAACGCTAATAAAGAACCGAAATTAAAGCATTGAAACCAGACTTCACAATGGGTAAATCCTGCTTTATTTAAGCGAGACTTATGTGTAGCTACTGTATCTGTTAGCATCACGTTTTCTAACATGCTGCGTTTTTGACTGATTTCTAATTCGCTGTAGCCATTGGCACGTTTAAAATCGTGGTGCATGTTGAACAGCAATTCACCGATTTCGCTATCTTCAAAATTAAATTTCTCAGAAAGAACTAAAATTCCACCTGGCTTTAACCCTTGGTAGATTTTATTAAGTAATAATTGACGATCTTCTGGATTCAGAAATTGTAATGTAAAATTAAGTACAACCATTGATGCATTTTCTATTTGAACATGGCGAATGTCGCCTTCAATGATATCAACTGGTGTATCTGCTTTATATGCATCAATATGACGTCGACAGCGCTCTACCATAGCTGGTGAGTTATCAACCGCAATAATTTTACAATTATCGGCAGTTAAATTACGACGAATAGACAGTGTTGCCGCCCCTAATGAGCAACCCAAGTCATAAACTTGGCTATTTGGTGTAACAAAACGTTCTGCTAACATGCCTATCATAGTAATAATATTAGAATAACCCGGCACTGAGCGCTGGATCATATCGGGGAAAACTTCGGCAACTTTTTCATCAAATTGCCAATCGCCTAAGTTAGCAATTGGTGCAGAAAAGAGGCTATCTTGGTGTTTCGAATCCTGACTTGACATAAGATCTGTATTAAATTAATAAATAAAACGAAGGTAGTTACGGATTGTAGCAGAAAGCTGCAAAACCTGAAAATCTATCAGTACACCGCAAAAATGAAAATACGATAAAATTTTTCAAAAATATCGTATGGAATGAGAAAATCTAAAGTTCAAATGTGAATATTTGAATCCAAGGTAAATAGTAGGTATTGGCGATAACCATGAGTGTCATTGCAATATAGGTTGCGGCCATACCTGATCGACGGTAGGCGTAATCGTGATTTTTTAGTCCATAGGAATGCAATAACCGGCCTGCGACTAGAATAATGCCACAAAGATGGATCATCCATACTTGCGCACCATTCATCTCCATTAATAATAATAAAATTAATGAGATAGGGATATACTCAATTGCATTACCATGAACACGAATAGCCGTCTGCAATTCATAAAACCCGCCATCCCCATAAGCAACGCGGTACTGGCCTCGTAATTTCACGACATTTAAAGATAACCTAAGCAGCAGTAAGGCACCTAGTACAGCATATAAAGAGCTGACCATTTTTTACTCCACCATCAGACCAAACATATTATTAAAATAAATAAAGTTATAAATTATACTAATGCATATTGAGGCTAATTTATGAATTGTAAGGGTTAAAAAGTGGTTCTACAAATCAAATTACGCTTTTTGTGGGAATTCATTAGCGAATTATTCAATTTTTCCGTCTTGTTTTAACTTAGATAAAATAGTTATCGCAGTAGTAGAGCAATGAGATAGATCACGGGTATCAAACCAAGCTAATTCAGCAATTTCTGCGGCAGGCTTTGGCAAGCCTTGATAATCTGCAAAATAACAACGAATACGAACTTGTGTTCCGTCTTGTTTACCATCGGCAAGGCCAATGAACTCACCATAAAAACATATTGAATTAATATCTAACTGTAATGTAAGTTCTTCTTCTATTTCTCGACATAATGCTTGTTCATCCGTTTCACCTTCTTCACGCTTACCACCAGGAATATAAAATAAGTGTTTATTATGAGAACGCACCATTGCAATTTTCTGGTGAGATAATGTAATTAACCCAAGTTTGTCGATAATTTTAGCGCTCATAATTTAATCTCTTTTGTCATATTTGCTGTTGGCCTAATTTAGTTATTGGCCATTATATTGACGAATATATTCAATATTATTAAAAAGGTCAGCAAGTGTAAAACACCTGCTGATTACCGATTAAATTGTCGTGATTATTTTTTCTTTTCGACTATTTTTATTAGCTCATAACGGATGTTTGGTGCATCAGCCGGTGGATTTGGTACATCAAATTGTTTCACTTGTAATATGTAATTGTAACCTGTTTCATAATCAAAACCTTGAATCGAACCATAAAAGAATTGCCACTCATCAGCCGGATTTTCTTTTATTTTCATACATTTCATTGGTGCAACACCAACACAGTCAGCAAGAGAGGAATCGACATAAAAAGTCTTACTATTATCAGACGGTTTCATCGTTTGACATCCTGCAAGTAGAAGTAGCATTGATGTCGCGAGTAAGTATTTTTTCATTGATAATCCTTAGGTTGCTTTCTATTTTCATCATTTCGCTGTCATTATAGCAAACTGAAAACGGTAACAATTCTGAAAGCGAAAATAATTAAAGAAAAAATAATTTTTTAGTTGAATTCCAGTGCGATTTGAATTTGAGTCATCTGGACTGGTGTAAATGAATGGTTTTCATGTGGAGATCATGCGAATTTTGCATAAAAGAATATGAATAGGCTAAATAACCTTTGTTTGAATATGTACATCATGGGCTGAGTCCCTTAAAATCATCTTTGTCATAGTTCAAGTTTCAAGGGTGTTAGTCACATATTAGTACTCTTAAAATTTGAGTTATTTAGAGGAAGAAATTTTCTGTTGATAAAAGTCAATATTATTATTGTATTTAGTTAGCTAAAGTCAGTGAAAATATGATTAAAAAACAAAATGATTTAGGCTTTATGCCAAATAGGTAACTGTTTGTCTAACAGAATTTCCTGTATAATGTCTGCCTTTTTGACATTCTGAATTTTCAGCTAAATGTTCAGCAAGATGCCAAATTTTCGCAGCAAGCAAATGCACAACAAGCTGAGTAAAAGGATATAGTATGCGTACTAATTATTGTGGGCAGTTAAACATCGCTCATGAAGGCCAAAAGGTCACTCTTTGTGGATGGGTAAACCGCCGTCGTGATTTAGGTGGTTTAATTTTTATCGATATGCGTGACCGTGAAGGTATCGTTCAGGTTTTCTTTGATCCAGAGCGTAAAGACATATTTGAAAAAGCGTCAGAACTGCGTAATGAGTTCTGTATCCAAATCACAGGAACAGTACGCGCTCGCCCAGATAACCAGAAAAATAAAGATATGGCGACTGGGGAAATTGAAGTTTTCGCTGAAGAATTCGATATATTTAATAAATCAGAGCCATTACCGCTCGATAGTAACCAAACAAACACAGAAGAAAGCCGTTTAAAGTATCGTTACTTGGATTTACGTCGTCCTGAAATGTCAGAACGCTTACGTACTCGTGCGAAAATTACGAGCTTTGTACGTAACTTTATGGATAAAGAAGGGTTTTTAGATGTTGAAACCCCGATGCTAACGAAAGCAACACCAGAAGGTGCGCGTGATTATTTAGTACCAAGTCGTGTCCATAAAGGTAAGTTTTACGCGTTACCACAATCACCTCAGCTGTTTAAACAACTTCTGATGATGTCTGGGTTTGACCGTTATTATCAAATAGTAAAATGCTTCCGAGATGAAGATTTACGTGCTGATCGTCAACCAGAATTTACGCAAATTGATGTTGAAACCTCGTTCATGACCGCAGAACAAGTGCGTGAAGTGATGGAACGTATGATCCGCAAGCTTTGGATTGATATAAAAGCGGTTGATTTAGGTGACTTCCCAATCATGACTTTTGCTGAAGCCATGCGTCGTTACGGTTCAGATAAACCTGACTTACGTAACCCAATGGAATTAGTCGATGTCGCTGACATTGTTAAAGATGTTGAGTTTGCTGTATTTGCAGGGCCTGCAAATGATCCTAAAGGTCGCGTTGCTGCATTGAAAGTGCCAGGCGGCGCAGTAATGACGCGTAAACAAATTGATGAATATGGTCAGTTTGTGGGCATCTATGGCGCGAAAGGTTTAGCGTGGATGAAAGTCAATGAGCGCGCAAAAGGCCTTGAAGGTGTTCAAAGCCCAGTTGCAAAATTCCTCAATGAAGAAATTATTGAGCAACTGTTGAGCCGCACAGGTGCAACTGATGGCGATATCATTCTATTTGGTGCAGGCGCAAAAAATGTCGTCACCGATTCTATGGGGGCACTGCGTTTAAAAGTGGGTCGTGATTTCGAACTGACCAATTTGAATAGCTGGCAGCCGCTATGGGTTATTGATTTCCCTATGTTCGAAGATAATGGTGAAGGCGGCTTAACTGCTATGCATCATCCATTTACATCACCAAAAGATTTTTCACCTGAAGATTTAGTGCAAAAACCAGAAGATGCTGTAGCAAACGCCTACGATATGGTTATTAATGGTTATGAGGTCGGTGGTGGTTCTGTGCGTATTCACCGTGGTGAAATGCAACAAACTGTCTTTAATATTCTCGGCATTAACGAAAAAGAGCAACGTGAAAAATTCGGTTTCTTACTTGATGCGTTAAAATATGGAACTCCGCCACACGCAGGCTTAGCCTTTGGCCTTGACCGTCTAGTAATGTTACTTACTGGAACCGATAATATTCGTGATGTTATCGCCTTCCCTAAGACAACGGCAGCGGCATGTTTGATGACAAATGCACCAAGTTATGCAAATGCAGATTCACTTGCTGAGCTTTCTATTTCTGTTGTTTCGAAAGAAGCAGCGAAAGATGCAGAGTAACGAGTTCAAATAATGAAAAATTATAAGCGCCCTGAATCGGTATTAGTCATTATTACGGCTAAAAATAGCGGTAGGGTGCTTATGATGCGGCGAAAAGATGATCCAGATTTCTGGCAATCAGTTACCGGTAGTCTGGAATTAAATGAAAATACTTATCAAACCGCACTTCGTGAAATAAAAGAAGAGACAGGCTTTGACCCAGAACAAAGCCAGTTACATGATTTGTCTCGTAGTATTATCTTTGAAATCTTCCCCCATTTTAGGCATCGTTATGCACCCGATGTTACGCATTGCAAAGAACATTGGTTTAAAATGGAGCTTAATGAAGAACAAGTGCCATCACTGACTGAACATACTGATTTTCGCTGGTTGAAGCCGCAAGAAGCTGCTAATTTAACCAAATCATGGAGTAACAGTCAGGCTATTTTAGAATTTGCTGTTTAATTATTTTATTGACGTTTTTGGAGATATTTCATGGCAGGTCATAGTAAATGGGCCAATACCAAACACCGTAAAGCGGCACAAGATGCTAAGCGCGGTAAAATTTTCACTAAAATTATTCGTGAGCTTGTTACGGCTGCACGTTTAGGCGGCGGTGACGCGGCAACAAATCCACGCCTGCGTGCTGCAATCGATAAAGCATTATCAAATAACATGACTCGTGACACGTTAAACCGTGCAATTGCGCGTGGTGTAGGTAGTGACGATAACGATAATATGGAAACCATCATCTATGAAGGCTATGGTCCTGGTGGTACTGCGGTCATGGTTGAATGTTTAAGTGATAACCGCAATCGTACTGTGTCTGAAGTGCGTCATGCGTTTACTAAAACTGGTGGTAACCTCGGTACTGATGGTTCTGTTTCTTATCTCTTCACTAAGCGTGGCGTGATAACGTATGCGCCGGGTGTTGATGAAGATGCATTGATGGATGCAGCTCTTGAAGCGGGTGCTGATGATGTTGAAACTTATGATGATGGTGCAATTGATGTTTACACAACACCAGAAACATTTGGTGAAGTTAAAGATGCGCTTGATGCAGCTGGTTTCACGAGTGAAGCTGCCGAGGTATCTTTGATACCATCAACGAAAGCTGAACTTGATGCTGAAACGGCTCCAAAACTACTGCGTCTGATCGATATGCTCGAAGATTCTGATGATGTACAGGAAGTTTACCATAACGGTGATATTTCTGATGAGGTCGCTGAGCTGCTTTAATACGGATGAATTCGTATGGTTTAGCCATTGTCATTAAGAAGCACTCGCGTAGAGAAAGCGGGCTGGTATCAGCCTGTTTTCTCTAACGCTGCCATAATTTCCATTCTCTTTTTATTTATCATCCATACCCAAATATCTTATAAAAACAGTGCTTATCTAAACAATTACAGTGTTTGTTGTGATGATGATTAGATGTAGATAAGATGATTAGATAAACAATAAGCAACATCAATAGGTTTAACATGGCGATTATTTTAGGTATTGACCCAGGTTCTCGTGTGACGGGATATGGTGTTATTCGTCAACAGGGTAGGCAATTGCTATATATGGGTAGCGGATGTATTCGTACTCAGGTTGATGATTTACCAAGCCGCCTGCAACGTATTTATGCGGGAGTCTCGGAAATAATCACTCAGTATCAGCCGGATGTTTTGTCAATAGAACAAGTTTTTATGGCAAAAAATGCCGATTCAGCGCTTAAATTAGGACAGGCTAGAGGTGTGGCTATTGTTGCCGCCGCGAACCAAAATATTCCTGTATTTGAATATGCTGCACGCCAAGTTAAACAAACCGTTGTTGGTACGGGTTCAGCAGAAAAAAGCCAAGTACAACATATGGTTAAATCGATATTAAAATTATCGGCTAGCCCACAGTCAGATGCCGCGGATGCACTAGCGATTGCCATTACGTATTGCCACTTTAATCAAAATTTATTAAGAGTTGGCGATCCCCGACTGGTATTAACCCGCGGACGATTAAGATAATGTCTGGATATGCATCCAGTATTATTTGTGGTATAAACAGCATATTAATAACAATATATTGATAACAACATACATAAACTGCCAGGGCATTGCTTTAGTCTTATTTTGTTATACTTTAGCTGGCGTTACTTGGCATGCTTTATCATGGTTATAGTATTAAACTGAGGGTATCAGCGTGATTGGTCGTTTACGAGGCATCATTTTAGAGAAGCAACCACCATTAGTTTTATTAGAGCTACAAGGTGTTGGCTATGAAGTTCATATGCCAATGACCTGTTTCTATGAACTTCCTGACATTGGCCAAGAAGCCATCGTTTTTACCCATTTTGTGGTACGTGAAGATGCCCAGTTACTGTATGGCTTTAACGATAAACAAGAACGTGCTTTGTTTAAAGAATTAATTAAAGTGAATGGGGTAGGTCCAAAATTAGCTCTCGCCATTTTATCCGGTATGTCGGCACAACAATTTGTGTCTGCTATCGAACACGAAGCAATTTCTTCTTTGGTTAAATTACCAGGCATTGGTAAAAAAACAGCAGAACGCTTAGTGGTCGAAATGAAAGATCGCTTCAAAGGCTTGAATGGCGACTTATTCAACCAAACGAGTGATATCACTTTACCTAATGTAAACAGTCGAGTACCAAGTACTGCGGATATTGAGGCTGAAGCTGCGGCAGCATTGATTGCATTGGGTTATAAACCGCAAGAAGCCAGCCGTATGGTGAGTAAAATAGCGAAGCCGGGTAGTGATTCTGAAACATTGATCCGTGATGCTTTACGTGCCGCACTTTGATTAAGAGAATAAAACGATGATTGAAGCAGATCGCCTGATTACAGCAGAAGTCTTGCACAGTGAAGAAGAAGCGATTGACCGTGCGATTAGACCTAAACTGCTCGGCGAGTATATTGGGCAGCCGCAGGTTAAAGAGCAAATGGAAATATTCATCCAAGCAACTAAAATGCGCGGGGATGCCCTTGATCATCTATTAATTTTTGGCCCTCCAGGGTTAGGTAAAACTACTTTGGCTGGGATTGTAGCAAATGAGCTTGGTGTTAACTTTAGAACAACTTCAGGCCCTGTCCTCGAAAAAGCAGGCGATCTTGCAGCAATGTTGACTAACTTAGAGCCGCATGATGTTTTATTTATTGATGAAATTCATCGGTTATCACCTGTTGTTGAAGAAATACTGTATCCGGCGATGGAAGATTATCAACTGGATATTATGATTGGTGAAGGTCCCGCTGCGCGCTCAATAAAAATAGACTTGCCTCCTTTTACATTAATTGGCGCAACAACCCGTGCAGGTTCATTAACATCACCGCTTAGAGACAGATTTGGTATTGTACAGCGTTTAGAGTTTTACCAAGTGGATGACTTGCAACATATCGTGAAACGTAGTGCCCAATATATGGGACTTGATATTAGCGAAGAGGGTGCTTTGCAAGTAGCAAAGCGTTCTCGAGGAACCCCAAGGATCACAAATCGCCTGTTACGGCGAGTGCGTGATTTCGCTCAAGTTAAAGGTGATGGCACTATTGATAACGCTATCGCTAACCAAGCCCTGGATATGCTAAATGTTGATGCGGCTGGTTTTGATTATTTAGATCGTAAATTATTGGTCGCGATTATCGATAAATTCATGGGTGGACCTGTGGGGGTTGATAATCTTGCTGCTGCGATTGGTGAAGAGCGTGAAACCATTGAAGATGTGTTAGAACCTTATTTAATACAACAAGGTTTTATACAGCGTACCCCTCGGGGACGAATTGCGACAGCCCATGCTTATTTGCATTTTGGTTTAACGCCAAAAGTAATTTAAGTATAAATTAAAACGCCCTAATTCATGATTGAAATAGGGCGTAAGGTCATTGTAAGATCTAACTATTAATTATATTTATTAATTTTTAGCTTTAACAAATAAACTAAATACAAATAGTACTGCGGAGGTTAATACGACGGAAGGCCCCGCAGGTGTGTCGTAGAAAGCTGAAAAAGTTAATCCCCCGGTCACTGAGAGCATCCCGATCAATACCGCAATCGAGGCCATTTGTTCCGGTGTTCTGGCAAATCGGCGCGCGGTTGCTGCTGGGATGATTAATAACGATGTAATGATCAGTGCCCCGACAAATTTCATTGCAATACCAATAGTTAATGCCGTCACTAACATGAGTAACAAACGTAACCTTTGGACATTGATGCCATCGACAAACGCTAATTCAGAACTCACCGTAATGGACAAAAGCGCCCGCCAACGCCAAAAAAGCAACCCGCAAACGACAACAACCCCTATCAATATAGTGATAATATCTTCATAAGTTACTGAGAGTAGGTCACCGAACAAATAAGCCATTAAATCAACACGGACATTAGCCATTAGACTAACAACCACTAGGCCTAATGATAAGGAACTGTGAGCCATGATACCAAGTAAGGTATCAACAGCAAGTTGAGGGCGTTTTTCTAACCAAACTAAGATAACTGCTAATAATAAGGTAACAACAATAACGGCGTAAAATGGGTTTATATTGAGTAGTAGCCCAAATGCAACGCCTAATAAAGATGCGTGGGCGAGGGTATCACCAAAATAAGACATGCGACGCCAAACGACAAATGAACCTAAAGGACCTGCAGCAATTGCCAGTAACATACCGGCTATCCAACCCGGTAAAAGTAACTCAATCATGTTTGCAGTCCTTGCTGTGTTGATGTGGTGCGATAACATTACCTTCTAAATCATGTTGATGGTTATGTTGATGACGATAAACTCCCAGTTGCTGGGCGCCTCGATAGCCAAACATTGCGACAAATTCAGGGTGATTTGACACTACATCAGGGGCACCAGAGCAACAAATGTGGCCGTTAATACACAGGACTTTATCTGTTTTTGCCATCACTAAATGTAAATCATGGGAAACCATAAGTACGGCACAACCAAGCTCTGTTCTGAGTTGATTTATTAAGTCATAGAGTGCGACTTGGCCTGTTATATCGACACCTTGTGCAGGTTCATCAAGAACCAATAAATCAGGTTTATTGAGAAGCGCGCGGGCAAGTAAAACGCGTTGGGTTTCTCCACCGGATAATTTTTGCATTGGTTGATTGATTAAATGGGTGGCTTTCATGCGTTCAAGTGCAGGTAATAGATGTTCTGAACGTACACCAAGCTTTAGCATCATAAATCGTTTTACGGTTAGAGGGAGTGTGGTATCTAAATGTAGTTTCTGTGGTACATAGCCAATTGAGAGCGATGAGGCTCTTTCAATTGTGCCTGACGTGGGCGCTAATAAGCCCAGCACAACGCGAACAATCGTTGATTTCCCTGCGCCATTGGGTCCAAGTAAGGTCACAATTTCACCTTTATTGAGTTCAAAAGTGACATTGTTGAGAACTTCTTTTTCACCAAATGAAACAGATATTTTATTTAAATTAAGTAATGGTTGCATATGAAAAACATCTTGCAGAAATCATGTTGTGTTATATTATAACATTTCAAAATTAAAATCACGGAAAAAGACCACAATGACACATATTTCAAAAAATAACGCACGTAAATTGGTATTAGGCGCTATTGCGAGCTCAGTATTAAGTGCAACGATGGTTTCAACGGCAAGCGCGGATGTGGTCGCTTCTCTTCGTCCTTTAGCCTTTATCGCAGCTGGTATTGCTGATGGTGTCACTGAAACTCAAGTATTACTGCCAGACGGTGCTTCTCCGCATGATTATGCACTCAAACCTTCTGATTTGAAAAAAATTAAACAAGCAGATCTTTTTGTTTGGGTCGGACCAGAAATGGAGATGTTTTTACAGAAACCAATCAATACGTTAGCGCAGAATAAACGGTTGGCACTTGCTGAGCAGCCAAATATCAAAGCCTTGTTAATGGCTGAAAATCAAGAGGATGAACACAGTCATTCTCATACGGATGAAGCCAATCATGACAGCGATCACGAACATCATCACCATGGTGAGTATAATATGCACATCTGGTTATCACCGGAAATTGCAAATTTTGCCGCGCAAGACATTTATGAACGATTACTAGTGCTTTATCCTGATCAAAAAGAGAAGCTGGACGTAAACCTTCGTAAATTCAAAGAAAATATGACGCAAAACGATGAGAAAATTGTTAATATTTTAGAGCCAGCTAAAAACAAGGGTTATTTCGTTTTTCACGATGCTTATGGCTACTTTGAAAAACACTATCAATTGGCTCCTTTGGGGCATTTTACGATAAACCCAGAAATTCAGCCTGGTGCGCAGAAATTACATCAAATACGAACTCAACTGGTTGAGCATAAAGCCAAATGTGTTTTTGCTGAGCCACAATTCAGGCCCGCAGTCATTGAAAGCGTAGCTCGAAATACGGGAGTCAAAATGGGTACTCTCGACCCACTTGGTAGTGGGCTGGTAATAGGACCAGATAGCTATATGCAGTTTCTGACACAACTGTCAGAACAGTACGCGAGCTGCCTGAATTAGAATAGAAGGAATTTTTTAAGTGCAGCAAATGGCTAAAAGTCTAGCCCAGGTGTATGGAAGCCTATCTAGAACTCACAAAATTGTACTAAGTGCGCTCACTGTAGCGACAATGGCCGTCGCAATATGGCGGCCAGTTCATATTCCAACAACGACTGAAAATGACGGTACCCCTGACACCGTCATTCCTCTTGCATTATTACCCGCTAATGATGCTACTGATGATATTATTCAAGATAGTAGTGATCAATTACCTGATGAGGGCGTTGCAGATTCAGATACTGATGCAGCCGATGGTGATGGTGCGCCTATTCCTCATGAATATGTTGTCGCCAGTGGTGATAACTTAACCAGTATATTGACTCAATTTGGTATTGAAGCTGGCGACGTTGCTATGCTTTCTAATCAACACAAATCATTGCGTAACATGAAGATTGGTCAAACGCTTAATTGGGCATTGACCGAACAAGGTGAGTTACAGTCATTAACTTGGGAAGTTTCTCGTCGTGAAGTTCGCGTGTTTAACCGAATTGGCGCAACGAATAAGTTTGAAGAAGTAAAAGAAATCCGTACCGGCGAATGGACTAATAGTGTTCTAAATGGCTCGGTAGATGGTTCTTTTGCTCAAAGTACGAATAAAGCAGGCTTAACCCGCAATGAAGGCCGTGAAGTGATTAAAGCCCTTCAATGGCAGGTTGATTTTCGCAAATTGAAAAAAGGCGACAAATTCAGTGTATTGATGAGCCGTGAAATACTCAATGGTCGTAGTGAACAAAGCCAATTGGTGGGTGTTCGTCTTCAAACTAATGGCAAAAGTTATTATGCATTTCGTGCTGAAGATGGTCGATACTATGATAGTGAAGGTAATGGCTTAGAGCGTGGTTTCTTACGTTCACCTACGGCTAAACAATTTAGAGTATCTTCACAGTTTAATCCACGCCGAGTCAATCCTGTTACGGGAAGAGTTGCTCCGCATAAAGGTGTTGATTTTGCCATGCCAGTTGGTACGCCAGTACTTGCTGTTGGTGATGGTGAGGTGATTGTTTCTAAATACAGTGGCGCTGCGGGTAATTTTATAGCGATCCGCCATGGCCGACAATATACAACTCGTTATATGCACTTACGTCAATTATTGGTTAAACCCGGCCAAAAAGTAAAACGTGGTGATCGTATTGCACTTTCAGGCAATACAGGACGCTCTACGGGGCCTCATCTGCATTTTGAAATGTGGGTCAACCAACAAGCGGTTAATCCTCTTACAGCGAAACTGCCGAACTCTGGTGGTTTAACGGGGAAAGAACGTAAAGAGTATTTAGCATTAGTGAAAGAAAACAAACCACAACTCAAACTATAATAGTTTAACTCTTAATCACAACATAATTGGCAGGTACTTGTATCTGCCAATTTTCTTTGTAATGCTTTCGCAAATTATTACGATACACTATAAGAAGATAGCGATTATTCACTTGGATACAGCATGAATAAAGATAAAGACACTGACAGTAAAAAAGGCTATGTGCCAACATTTCACTCCTCATATTTTCTACCTAAATATTGGGGCGTATGGGCAGGAGCTGCTATTTTTGTCGGGCTCGCCTATATACCTGTCAAGGTTAGAGACCCAATGCTGGCTAAAATTGGTAAATGGGTAGGTAAATTGGCAAAAAGTGCACGACGTCGCGCTAAAATTAATTTACTTTATTGCTTCCCTCAGCAGTCAGAAGAGCAGAGAGAACAGCTTGTTGATAGGATGTTTGAAACTGCGCCTCAATCTTTTGTTATGCTCGCTGAGCTGTGTGTTCGTGGTGCTGATAGGACATTAGCGAGAACACAGTGGCATAATAAAGAAATCATTGAACAGTTACAGCAACAGCAAAGTAATGTAATTTTTATGGTACCGCACGGTTGGGCTGTGGATGCACCTGCAATGTTACTTGCTGCTAGTGGCCAAAATATGGCAGCGATGTTTCATCACCAAAAAAACCCAGTTGCTGACTATTTATGGAATAAAGCGCGTTATCACTTTGGTGGGCGTTTGCATTCAAGAGAAGCAGGAATCAAACCTTTTATTGCGTCTGTAAGGCAAGGGTATTGGGGATTTTATCTCCCAGATCAAGATCACGGTGAAGAGCATAGTGAATTTGTGGATTTTTTTGCTACCTATAAGGCGACTTTACCGGCAGTTGGCCGTTTGATGAAAGTTTGCAAAGCTAAAATTGTTCCTTTATTTCCTGTTTATGATCACAAAACACATCAGTTACATATCTATATACGTGAACCTATGGATGATATTGATGGTAAAGATGACGAATATATTGCACGCAGAATGAATGAAGAGCTTGAATATCTCGTTTCGCCAAATCCAGAACAATATACATGGATATTAAAGCTATTAAAAACGCGTAAAGAGGGAGAATTAGAGCCTTATCAGCGCAAAGATTTATATTGATAGCTTCAAATTATAATTAAAATACCTTAAACCACGATAGTTAAATTTAATTGTCGTGGTTTTTTTTATGCGGAAAATAATAAATAACAAAATAGAAATTAATATTTTAATTTATTCGAAATCACAATTATTCAAAATGAAATTATATTTATTATTACACTAGTTATTAAGAGTTAACATTTTCAAGATGTAAATTTTTAAGATGGTAATTAATAAAAATTAACACGTCAATTTATTAGCATGATTAAAGCAGAGTGTTATATTTTAGGTGAGTGCTAATGTTAAGAATTTATAGTGGTGTGATTCATTCATAACGTAGTAATTAATAGCACAATAATTATTAACAGTTAAAAATTCATTTATAGGAATTGTTATGAGTATTTTAAAAAAAATGCTGATCGGAATAGGGATGGCATTAGCGGTAATAAACGGATCAACAGTTTTTGCTTTCGGTACTATTCATTTTACCGGTGAAATAACAGAACAAGCTTGTACAGTTGATAGTAGTTCCAAAGACCTTCATGTCGACCTTGGTAAAATTTCATCTAAGAATTTAAGTGTACAGGGGGAATTAGCGGGTCTGAAAGATTTTACAATAAAGTTAACTGATTGCCCTGAGAATTCAGCGGTGACAGTCAGATTTGGCGGGAATCGTGATCCTAATGACCAAGACCTTTTAGCGATAAACTCTGTCGAAGGTGCTGCTAAGAACGTGGGTATTGCTATATTTGAAAAGGATGCGGTTTCACAAATAAAGCTTTATGATGATTCAAAAGAAATCATCTTCACGAGTGCAAATATTGATTTAGATTATACCGCACGATATAAAGCAACGGGTGTTGTAACAGCTGGTTCTGCAAATAGCAGTGCTGTTTATAGTGTTCAGTATCAATAATTATTTTAGGGTAACCTAGGTTACCCTACAGTTATATTTTATGAAGACTATTTTATGAAAATAATATCAATATTTTTCTATTTTATTTTAATGTTAATTATACCTTTCGCTCAGGCTTCAGGAGTAAGTATAGGGGGAACTCGTTTTATTTATGAAATCAATAAACGTGAAATTAATATTCCTATTTTTAATGGAGATAAAGAAAAACCCTATTTAATTCAAAGTTGGGTATCTTCATTTGATAATAATATAAAGTCTCCTTTTATTGCTATGCCACCTTTATTTAGGATTGAACCAAATAGTCATGGTTCAGCACGCATTTCATATATTGGTGAGCCATTAGGGGCTAATCAGGAGAAACTTTATTTACTTAATGTAAAAGCGATACCACCTAAAGAGGGCAATGCTGAAAATGAGTTACAGATAATTATTAATTCACAATTCAAGTTATTTTTAAGATCACAAGATATGGTTCCGATTGATTTTGAACAGGTTAAAATAGTTAAAAAATCGGATGGTATAATGATAAATAATCAGACACCGTACCATTTATCGATTAAAAAAATATTAATTGATGGAAAGAAAGCTAAAGGTATTGGGATCGTTTATCCCTTTAAGAATGACTATATCCTTAAAATAAAAACCACCGATAAAAATTTAATTGAGGTTAAGTTTATTAATGATTATGGTGCTATTGTGGTTAAAAAATAAGAGTATATAAAATGTTGGCATCTAAATTTAATTTCATCACTATATATTATATAGTCATAATTGTTATAGGTATTTTCTCATATATTAATAATACCAATGCTGAGGACATATTTGACATTAATTCTATTAATATAGGTACTGATAGCCGAGTGGCTGATATTAATAACTTAGAGTATCTTTCATATGTAGGAGGACAGCTTCCTGGAGCATATTACGTTGATGTTTTTTTAAACAAAAAGAAAGTGGATAATAAAAAGATTATTTTTAAAGCTGACTATATTAATAAAAAACTTAGACCTGAAGTTACTAAAAGCATGCTAATTAATTGGGGGGTGAAAAACTTCGCTAGTATAGAGTTTAGTAAAAAGGATATGAATGAAAATATAGATAATTTTGATTCTATAATGTTAGGATCTAACTATCATTATGATTTTTTACTTAATCGATTAGATATTAGTATTCCACAAATAGGATTGAAAAGTGTGAGTCGTGGACATATTGATGATAAAGAATGGAATGATGGAATTAATGCTTTATTTTCTAACTATTTAATTAGATATGACAAAAAATGGAGTAAAGTTAGATTTAATCACGCTATACAAAATAGCACTTATACTTTTATTGGTTTAAGAAGTGGATTAAATTATGAACAGTGGAGATTACGGAATCATAGTACCTATAGCCATGGTATGAATGGAAACTATTGGCATAATTTGCAAACCTATTTGGAGCGCGATATTCGATTA
>NZ_JBQDNB010000019.1:41643-77667 GCF_052096715.1 Providencia sp. | reverse complement strand
AAGCATACACAAGTATGTGACCCGAGTAGCCGAAGCGAAGCCAACACCCCTACAACTCGAGGGATAGCCAATATTCACTACTCTAAATCATTCGAATTGTAGGTAGGCGGCAAGTAAGGATATCTCGGGAAGCATACACAAGTATGTGACCCGAGTAGCCGAAGCGAAGCCAACACCCCTACAAATCGAAGGATGACGAGTAGTAGGTAGGCTCGGGAAGCATACACAAGCATGTGACCCAAGTAGCCGAAGCGAAGCCAACACCCCTACAACTCGAAGGATGACGCGTATTTTAGCCGCCGAGATAAGCGCTTCGCACCGCCTCATTAGCCAACAAAGCCTTACCACTATCTTCTAACACAATATGCCCATTTTCCAACACATAGCCCCTATCTGCGAGCTTCAGCGCTTGATTTGCGTTTTGCTCTACTAGGAAGATAGTCATGCCTTCTTCACGTAGTTGTTGAATTGTGTCAAATATCTGCATAATGATAATCGGCGCAAGCCCTAATGAAGGCTCATCCAAAAGAAGAAGTTCTGGCTGACTCATCAGCGCTCGGCCGATGGCAAGCATCTGCTGCTCGCCACCAGACATCGTGCCTGAACGCTGACTACGGCGCTCATAGAGCCTTGGAAAAAGTTTATACACTTTCTCGATACGCTCTTGGTATTCTGGGCGGGTGGCAAAAAAGCCGCCCATCGCCAAATTTTCGTCCACCGTCATACGTGAAAAAACACGACGGCCTTCTGGCACCAAGGCAATATCTTCACGCATAATTTTCGCTGTTGGCAATTGCGTAATATCAACACCACGATAAACCACTTGCCCTTCAGAAGCGCGAGGATCGCCACAAAGTGTACTCAGTAATGTCGTTTTTCCTGCTCCATTGGCACCTATCAGAGTGACAATTTCACCTTTTTGGATATTCAAGCTAATTTCATGTAATGCTTGTATTTTTCCATAATGGGTAGAAACTTTTTTAAATTCTAACATCAGTAAGCTTCTCCCAAATAGGCTTTAATAACATCTGGGTGTTGACGAATTTCATTCGGCGTACCGTTGGTTAATGGCGTACCTTGGTTTACCACATAAATTCTATCTGAAATCCCCATGACTAACTTCATATCATGTTCTATCAATAAAATTGAAACATTATGATGAGTACGTAGCTCTGCAATTAGCTCATCCAAATCATTGGTTTCTTTAGGATTTAACCCAGCAGCAGGTTCATCTAGCATTAAGATTTCTGGTCGCGTTACCATGCAGCGTGCTATTTCAAGACGTCTCTGTTGTCCATAAGCCAGATTTCCAGCTTGTCGATTAGCAAATTGCAGCAAATCAACCCGCTCGAGCCATTTAATGGCATTATCTACTGCGTCTGATTCTGCGCGACGAAATGCTGGCGTTTTCAATAAGCCAGAAAAAATACCGCTTTTCAAATGTTGATGTTGAGCAACAAGTAGATTTTCAATTACGGTCATTTCTTTAAACAAACGAACGTGTTGAAAAGTTCGAATAACGCCAAGACGAGCAATCGCCTGTCCAGGTAAGCCTTCTAAATGTTTATCACGATAAACAATAGTGCCACTAGTTGGCTTATAGAAACCAGTTAGGCAGTTAAAAATGGTAGTTTTTCCCGCACCATTTGGACCAATCAAAGAAACAATTTCCCCTTGATTTAACGTCAGCTCCACATTATTTACTGCTAGCAAGCCACCAAAACGCATAGTGAGGCCACTGACTTGCAACAAAGGCGTTGTTGATATGCTCATGCGATATCGCCCTCCTGCGTTTTCTGCAACTTCATTTGGCGACGTTTCATTGGCAATAGACCCTGTGGTCGCCAAATCATCATCAGTACCATCAATGCACCAAGCAATAACATGCTGTATTCATTAAGGTCACGCATCATCTCCCTTGATACGACTAAGATGATTGCCGCTAAAATTACTGACATTTGTGAGCCCATACCACCAAGTACTACAATCGCTAATACGAATGCGGATTCAACAAATGTGAATGACTCCGGACTGATAAACCCCTGACGTGCAGCAAACAACGTACCCGCGAAACCCGCAAATGCAGCACTGATAGTAAATGCGGTTAATTTAATCCGTGTAGGGCTTAGCCCTAATGAGCGACAGGCAATTTCATCTTCGCGTAGCGCTTCCCAAGCACGGCCTAATGGCATACGCAATAATCGATTGATTACGAACAAGGTTAAAATAACGAGTAATAACGCAACAAAATAGAGGAAAATAATCCGATCACCCGGATTGTAATCTAAACCAAAAAAGTGATGGAATGTGTCCCAACCATCTTTAGCACTACGACTAAATTCGAGACCAAAGAATGTAGGTTTTGGTAGTTGGCTAAGACCATTTGGTCCGCCAGTAATTTCAGTATTATTCAACAGTAAAATACGTACAATTTCACCAAAACCTAATGTGACAATTGCGAGGTAATCCCCCCGCAACCTTAATACTGGGAAGCCGAGTAATAACCCCGCTAATGCCGCAGTTAAGCCCGCAATTGGCAAACTTTCCCAGAAGCCAAAACCATAATAATGATTTAACAAGCCAAAGGTGTATGCACCGATAGCATAAAATCCCGCATAGCCTAATACTAGTAGCCCTGAAAGGCCAACCACCACATTCAAGCCTAAACCTAACATCACATAAATTAACGTGAGTGTGGCAATATCTACACTTCCACGCGACACGATAAATGGCCATATAATGGCAGCAATAAT
Source organism: Providencia sp. (assembly GCF_052096715.1). Lineage (NCBI taxonomy): Bacteria > Pseudomonadati > Pseudomonadota > Gammaproteobacteria > Enterobacterales > Morganellaceae > Providencia > Providencia sp. The sequence goes on along the minus strand of NZ_JBQDNB010000019.1, from coordinate 74,914 downwards.
AATGATAATGGCAAGAATTTTTTGTTTCGGCGTTGATCCATCGAAATCAGGTATCGCCCACGATTTTTTCGGTACACCTTGCCAAACTTTTGCCAGCGATGGGCGAACCAGTTGATAAATAAAGATGATCCCAATCCCAACAAAGATCCAATTCCAACGAACTGAATCGCCTGTAGTGACCACTAGCTTTGTACCATCAAGAGTAAGTCTTAGCCCTAACATAAAAACGGCTAAAACAAAAAAAGTCACAGATGCCACAATGGCATTAATCCAATTTTCTTTTCTCATACCTTTTCGACCTCCGGACGTCCCAGAATGCCGGTTGGCATGATTAGCAATACACCTATTAGTAAACCAAATGACACGACATCTTTATATTCAGTGCTAAAATATGCAGATGTCATCGCCTCAGCAACGCCTAGAATCAATCCACCAAGCATTGCTCCCGGAATACTACCGATACCACCGAGTACCGCTGCCGTAAAGGCTTTCATTCCTGCCATGAAACCAATATAAGGATTGATAACACCGTAAAATTGTCCGAGTAACACACCGGCAACTGCCGCCATTGCGGCACCAATCACAAAAGTCAGTGAAATAACGCGATCAGTATTAATTCCTAATAAACTCGCCATTTTTAAGTCTTCGGCACAAGCGCGACAAGCTCTCCCCATGCGCGAATAACGAATAAATACCGTCAATGCTAGCATTGCTAATAAGGTGACGACCCAAATCGTCAATTGCATTTTAGTGATGATCGCTTCGAAACCATCGCTTTCTCCGATGATCCACTGGCCAGTGATCAAACTTGGCAACGCAAGATCTCGTGAACCTTGGGAAAGGCTGACATAGTTTTGCAGAAAAATAGACATCCCGATCGCGGAGATCAAGGCAATTAGACGTTTAGAATGACGCACAGGTCGATAAGCAACGCGCTCAATACTCCAACCGTAAGCGCTCGAAACGACAATAGCGGCAACAAATGCTGCGGCAACCAATATCCAGCCGACATCGATACCTAGCATCATTAAACCGGCTATTGCAATGAACGAAACATAACTCCCAATCATATACACTTCGCCATGAGCAAAGTTAATCATGCCAATAATGCCATACACCATGGTATAGCCAATGGCTATCAGCGCATAGGTACTACCTAATGTTAATCCATTAAGAAATTGCTGAATAAAATAAAGAATTTGATCTGACATAGGACTATCCTTTCAAACTACTGTCCCTCAAGGAGAGCTAAAGCTGGAAGTCAGCAAGGCTAACCTCCAGCTAATTTTAACTAAAACAACCCATTCTCTGCCCTAAATAATTCAAATTGCATAAAGGCCATCAATAACGCCCAACCTATACAACTTAAAATATGAAAGACATTATTTCACCGCAGTAGACGTCCCATCTTTGTGCCATTTAAACACACCAAATTCGAAGCCTTTCAGGTCACCATTAGGCTGCCAGCTTAATGTGCCCATGACTGTATCAACCGGATTTGCTTTCAGATCTTTAGCTAAATCTTCAGGCTCAGCGCTACCGGTACGTTGCATTGCCGTTGTTAAACTTTGGATAGCCGCATAAGTAGTCCAAACGAATGGGCCCGTTGGATCTTCTTTTTTCGCTTTCAGTGCATCCACAATCGGTTGGTTAGTTGGAACTTGATCATAACGCTTAGGTAGAGTAACTAGCATCCCTTCAGAAGCGTCTCCTGCAATATTAGATAAAGACGAGTTACCTACGCCTTCTGGTCCCATAAAGCCGATATTGAGGCCTGATTGCTTCGCTTGACGTAAAATTTGGCCCATTTCAGGGTAATACCCACCAAAGTAAACAAAATCAACGTTCTCTTTTTTCAATTTTGCGACTAAAGCTGAGAAATCTTTATCTCCTGCGGTGACGCCTTCAAACAGCACTTCTTTTACACCCGCTTTATTTAAACTTTCGCGAACTGAACGAGCTAGGCCTTCACCGTACTGCTGCTTGTCATGGACAACCGCAATACGCTTTGGCTTAATTTCATCTAAAATATATTTAACAGCGGTAGGACCTTGGTCTGAATCTAACCCTGTTGTACGCAATACCATTTGGTAGCCACGTGTGGTTAAATCAGCATTTGTTGCCGCTGGTGTGATCATAATAATGCCTTCATCTTCATAAATATCAGATGCAGGCTGAGTTGATGATGAACACAAATGGCCAATGACATAACGAATCCCATCATTAATCACTTTATTTGCAACAGCAACGGCTTGTTTTGGGTCGCAAGCATCATCATATTCAACAGCAACTAGAGTATCGCCATTGATACCGCCTTTTGCATTAATGTCTGCAATCGCTTGACGCGCACCTGTAAATTCCATATCACCATATTGTGCAACGGGACCAGACATTGCCCCAACAACAGCAATCTTAATTTCCTTTGCCCATCCGCTTGAACTAAATGCCATTGCGATACAGCTAGCCAATAATGCTTTATTCATCTTCTTCATGTTATTGTCCCTATCTCGATGGTTCTGAGTGTTTGTGTTTGATTTATAGTCGTTTATTATAGTTGACAGGATCAATGCCTGATATTTCAAAATACAGCAAATAAGGCTATATATTTCAGACCATTAAACAAGATAATTATGCTAAAAAGCAAATGGATATGGTAGATTATTAAGTTATATGCAGAATAAAAAACTGATGTTATAAAATGGTTTTTTTGTAAATACTAGTGTTATATTCTGGTTAAATTTAAATTAATCCGAGCTAAACTCGGAAGATCAAGCTAGACAAAATTTTTCTCTCTAAAATTAAAAAATCAGTTATGGATCACTCCGACAACAGAAATGACTGAAAAACAGACAAGGAAACAGATAAATACATCATGAGACTCACGATTATTCCTTTGGTTAATCCTACTGAACATCAGTACCAAGACTTATATAAGATCTGGATAGACCAGACACAACCACAACTGATCCAAGCACTCAAATCAGATCAACAATTTTTTGCGGCTCGCTTTAATGACCGATTGCTCGCTGCGGCTAAAGTCAGTATCAATAGATCTCAAGGAACTATCAGTGATTTTTGTGTACGTGAAGTCACTCGTCGTCGGGGAGTTGGCCTATACTTGCTACAAGAAATTTGCCGCCAACAACCTGAAGTTAAACATTGGTACTTCAATTTCAATGGGTTAGAAGTGCAACAAAAAATCATCATAGAAAAATTTCTAAGCGCCTGTGGTTTTAGTGCCACAGTAAAAGATGGCGAATGGGATATGAAAATAGGTGAATAACATGAAATTAAAGAAAATTCATCATGTTGCAATTATTGCGTCGAATTACCAAATCAGTAAAGATTTTTACTGCCGTATTCTTGGATTGAATTTACTCGCAGAATACTACCGCCCAGAAAATGATTCATGGAAAGCAGATTTAGCTTTTGGTGATAATTATCAAATCGAACTATTTAGTTTTCCTAATCCGCCAGCAAGACCTAGTTACCCTGAAGCTATGGGGCTACGGCATCTTGCATTTAGTGTTGATGAATTAGATAAATGGATAACCTATTTAAGTCAGCATGGCGTTATCTGTGAAGCAATAAGAATCGATCCCTATACACAAAAACGATTTACTTTTTTCGCGGACCCAGATGGGTTGCCATTAGAATTATACTGTGATTAGTGTAAAGAATGATTTGAATAAAGCGTGATTAAAACAAGAGGAATAAAGGCAGGAAATAAAATTAAGTCACTATCTGCATCTATTACACTGCAAAATAATAATAAATGCAGATAGTGATAAGAAGAAATAAAAATTACATTTCGTCTTCGTCTTCGTCGTCTTCCATCGCTAAACGCAATTTTTTCATCGCATTTTTTTCAAGTTGGCGCACACGCTCAGCAGATACACCATATTTATCAGCAAGCTCTTGAAGCGTTGTTTTATTATCGTCATCTAACCAACGAGCGCGGATGATATCCTGACTACGTTCATCGAGGGACTCCAATGCATCGGATAAACGATCAGTTGCATGACTTTCCCAATTATCATCTTCAATTGAGCCAGCAAAATCAGACGATTTATCCTGTAAAAAAAGAACTGGTGCAACAGGGCCACCAAAATCGCTACTGTCATCATCATCAGACATATCAAATGCCATGTCCTGCGCTGACATACGTGATTCCATTTCGCGGACATCTTTGGTGCTCACCCCTAATTCTTGAGCAACCATATCCACTTCGTCCTGATTAAACCAACCAAGACGTTTTTTATTTTTTCTTAAATTAAAGAATAATTTACGCTGCGACTTTGTCGTGGCAACTTTAACAATACGCCAGTTACGTAGAACGTATTCATGAATTTCTGCTTTGATCCAATGAACAGCAAAAGAGACCAAGCGGACACCAACTTCAGGATTAAAGCGACGAACGGCTTTCATCAGGCCGATGTTACCTTCCTGAATTAAATCAGCTTGCGGTAAACCATACCCTGCATAGCCTCGTGCAACATGAATAACAAAACGCAAATGAGATAAGATCAATTGCTTTGCGGCATCCAGATCACCATGGTAATGCAGCCGTTCAGCAAGTTCCTTCTCTTCCTCAGCGGTGAGCATAGGGTACGCATTGGCAGCTCGCATATAAGCTTCAATACTCCCTTGCGGAACAAGCGCTAATGATTGCATATCTTTGGTCATGCAGATCCTCTATAAAATAAATAAAAAAAAATTAATTTGAATTCGATGTGGTGAATAATCAGTTTATCAGCTTCGTTACATTAAATAAATTATAGGCAAGATTTATCAACAACGGGTCAATGTAGGACAAAAATTATCGTTTGAAGTTCCTTAATGGCGAAATTTTCATCGACACCCTTATATTAAGTGCCGATGAAATACGCAATTATTCAGGAGTGAAATGACGTAGATGTTGAATGGTCGCTAACCAAGCGGCGACCCAGCCAACAATGGCTGATAACAACAAAATAAGTAACGTTTCTTCCCACAACAGCCCTTCGATACGAAATTGGGTCCCAAATACACTGGCTACTTGTGCAACAACACCGGAGAGTTGCCACACCAATAATGATGTCATTATCAGTGAGATAATGGCACCGAGTGCCCCTAACACAATACCGCCATTTAAAAATGGGCGCATAATAAAACCATCAGTTGCCCCAATCAATTTCATGACATTAATGGTATCTCTGCGGGCAAAAATATTCAAACGGACACTATTACCTATCACTAAGAACAACGATACTATCATCAAAATGCCAATCACAGAGGCAACCTGCCCAACTAGCCTCGTCAGCGCTGCAAGTCGAGAAAACCAACTGTCGTCCATGCGCACTTCTTCGATACCGCCAACTTGGCTAACTCTATCGCGTAAAGTGGCTAAAACATCGGACCCCTCAAAATCAATTTTTGGCGTGATAATCGCAACAGCAGGTAATGGATTTTCTTCAAGCATATCCAAAGCAGTACTAAAACCAGACCAACTACGAAACTCACTCATGGCTTGATCGCGAGACAGATAATTAACGTGTTCAATACCATCAAGGGCTTGTAATTGATTAACCACATTTTGACCACCTTGCTCATCAAGAGATTTATCAAGATAAACAGTTAGTTGTGGTGCAGGATACCACTGTGATGCGGCTTGGGAAACATTCTTCCAAACAACATAGCAAAGGCTAGGTAGTGCTAATGAAATAGCAATAACCATAATGGTTAAAAAGGTTGCTAATGGCTGTCTTAGCATATCAGCTAACGCATTTAGCCATGAATAACGCCACTGTTCACGCCATCCCCCTTTAAGTGCCTTGCTTTTCGACTTCATGGTACGTTCTGGCTTGCCTTTACGGACATTCCTAGCCATGTTGACCTCCAAGCATCCGACCTTCACTTAAAGTAAGCACACGATAGTTACGACGCTCAATCAGTGCAACATCATGGGTTGCCATTAAAACGGTCACACCAACGCGGTTAAATTCTTCAAATAAACGCATGATCCCCTCAGAAAGTTCTCCATCAAGGTTACCCGTTGGCTCATCCGCAAGTAGCATCGTCGGTTTATTCACAACCGCGCGAGCGATACCAATACGCTGCTGTTCACCGCCCGATAATTGAATAGGCAAGTTTTTTGCTTTATCCAATAATCCAACTTTGTCTAATGCAGCTGAGACACGTCGACGAATATCTTCAGTACTTGCCCCAGAAATAATCAGCGGCATAGCAACATTGTCATAAACTGTTCGGTCAAATAGCAGGTGATGATCTTGAAAAATCATCCCAATTTGTCGACGTAAAAAGGGGATCTCCCTATTTTTCAAACGACTGATATCATGACCATTAAACAAGATATGACCCGCACTTGGGCGCTCAATACCACAAATGAGTTTAAGTAATGTACTTTTACCTGCGCCTGAGTGACCCGTTAAAAATGCCATTTCTCCGGCTTGTAGATGAAAATCTACCCCTTGAAGAGCTTGGCGGCCACCGCGATAAGCTTTACTAACGTGTTCAAAGCGGATCATCGAAAATTATTCCTCTCGGGCAAATAGAGCCTCGATAAAGTCATCTGCTTTAAATGGACGTAAATCTTCAATGCCTTCACCAATACCGATATAACGAATAGGAATACCGAATTGATCTGCAATAGAGAAAATTACCCCACCTTTTGCTGTGCCATCGAGTTTCGTCAATGTTATACCAGTCAGACCTACCGCTTCATTAAAAAGTTTCGCCTGACTAATCGCATTTTGTCCAGTACTTGCATCTAGTGTTAGCATAATTTCATGGGGCGCGTCTTGGTCCAGTTTTTTCATCACTCGGACTATTTTTTTCAGCTCTTCCATTAAATGTGCTTTATTTTGTAAGCGCCCTGCGGTATCTGCAATTAGAATATCAGCACCTTTAGCTTGAGCTGATTGGATCCCATCAAAAATGACAGAGGCAGGATCAGCACCCGTGTGTTGTGCAACAACAGGAATTTTGTTGCGCTCACCCCAGACTTGTAGCTGTTCTACCGCAGCAGCACGGAAAGTATCTCCCGCAGCTAACATGACAGTTTTACCTTCGGATTGGAATTGACGAGCCATTTTGCCAATGGTAGTTGTTTTCCCAACTCCATTAACCCCAACCATAAGAATAACATAAGGTTTTTTATCTTCGATAACTAGTGGTTTATCTGCACCCGCTAAAATATCAGACATTTCCTCACGTAATTTACTGTATAAAGCGTCCGCATCTTTGAGTTCTTTACGGCTTGCATGTGCCGTTAAATTATCGATAATTTTCCGTGTTGTTTCCACACCCACATCGGCAATGAGTAATTGTTCTTCTAATTCCTCAAAAAGGTCATCATCAATTTTTTTGCCGCTAAATAAGCTAAAAAAACCAGAGCCTAAATTTTGACGTGTTTTTAATAATCCACTTTTTAATCGCGCAAAAAAACCTTCTTTTTTAGGTTTTTCTTGTTCGATTATAGGTGCATTCTCAGCATCTTGTTGAGCTTGAGACTCAGCTTCTTTCTCGGCAAGGCGCGCGGCTTCTGCGGCTTGACGCTCTTGTTCCGCTTGTTCTTCTGCGGCCTGAGCTGCGGCAGCTTCAATAGCAGCTAAACGTTGACGCTCAGCTTCTTCCTCTGCAAGGCGCGCAGCTTCTACGGCTTGGCGCTCTTGTTCCGCTTGTTCTTTTGCAGCCTGAGCTGCGGCAGCTTCAATAGCCGCTAAGTCAGCTAGGCGTTGACGCTCAGCAGCTTCCTCAGCAACACGCACAGCTTCTGCGGCTTGACGCTCTTGTTCCGCTTGTTCTTTTGCAGCTTGGCGTTCCTGTTCCGCTTTTTCTTCTGCGGCCTGTTGTTCCGCAGCCACAATAGCAGCGGCCTCTATTGCTTGGTGCTCTTGCTCCGCTTTATCTTCAGCGGCTTGAATAGCGGCTAATTCAGCTTGGCGTTGGCGCTCCGCTTCTTCTTGCGCAGCATTAATCGCAGCAAGCTCAGCTTGGCGTTGACGCTCAGCTTCCTCCTCTGCAATACGCACAGCTTCTTCTTCAAGTCTTTCTCGCTCTGCTTTTTCTTGTGCAATACGCGCATCTTGTACTGCTTGGCGCTCAAGCTCCGCTTGCTCTTCAGCAGCTTGAATTGCAGCTAATGCTATTTTTCGCTGTTGTTCTGCTTGTTCTGTCGCAGCATCAATAGCGGCTTGTTGTGCTTGATATTGGCGTTCAGCTTCATCTTCTGCCGCTTTAATGGCTTCTTGTTCTGCTTGGCGTTGACGTTCAGCTTCTGCATTAGCCTCTGCTATTGCAGCATCTTCTGCACTTTGTTGAAGGTCAACTTCATTTTCAATCTCAACTTTTTGTTGTTGCTCAGCTTGCTGCTGGGTTTCATTTTCATCTTTACGGCCAAAACCCAACCATGAAAATAAGCCTTTTTTCTTGTCTTTAGCCATTTGCCACTGCACTCCTCGCGGTAAAAACATGGCGCGTAATAATAAAATCGCAATAAAATTACATCCAGTCTATCATTTCATGGCGCAGCAACACATATCTGAACGAAAAATCATGGCAATTTAATCTGAATTTTTATGTTAAAACTATGAAAATGACGCGCTACAATATAAACAATCAATTTTTAACGCATAAATAAGCTAAGCAATAATACATATTATGGCAAAAAAACCACAAACAACATCTTTAGGACAAATTCGTATCATTGGCGGTAAATGGCGTGGGCGAAAACTGCCTGTCCGTGATAGTGAGGGCTTACGTCCCACCACTGATAGAATCAAAGAAACCTTATTTAACTGGTTAATGCCTGTTGTTCAAGACGCCCGTTGTCTTGACTGTTACGCAGGAAGTGGCTCATTAGGGTTTGAAGCACTTTCTCGATTTGCTAATAGCGTAACTTTTATTGAATTAGATAAACAGAATGCCCAACTGCTGAGTGACAATAAAATGCGTTTACAGGCTGATAACGCCACGGTTATCAATAACAGTAGCCTGACTGTTTTAAATCAAATGGGAACGCCTTTTGACCTTGTCTTTATTGATCCTCCTTTTCGTAAAGGCTTGCTCAATGAAACTATCCAATTATTAGAAAATAATCAGTGGCTAGCAGATGAAAGCTGGATCTACATTGAGTCAGAGGCGGAGTCACCACTTACTGACATCCCTGCGAATTGGCAACTACATCGCGAAAAAATTGCCGGGCAAGTAGCTTACCGCCTTTTCATTCGAAATCGACTTTAAGGAGAAAAGTATGTTAATTAATATAGGTCGCCTACTGATGGTCTGTGTTTGGGGTTTTATGCTGTTTAATTTGATCCACCCATTCCCCAAACCCTTAAAGTATTTTATGGATATCGCTATGATTTTCATGGTAATTATGCATGCATTACAAACTATGTTTATTAAAGCATCTTTACCTAAAAATGAAAAACTTTCAGGTCTGGTACAAGTTCGTATTTTTTTCTTCGGTGTTTTTGAGCTACTTGTAATGCAAAAGAAAATGAAAGCCGCTCTCGATAAAGCAAAAAATAAACACTAAATCAGGATGATTCAGGTTCATAGCGGATAAATCGAGTGCCCTGTAACGTCAATTTCCCCTTAGAACCTTGCTCTACGGCGTGATACTGAGTTTCATTGACAATTGTTTTGATAATCTCGCCACTTGATTGCGATTTAAAATAAATTTCATAACGAAAAGTTTCAGGAGAAACCACATCACGTTCACGAGAACGCATGTTCGGATAGGGGTAGTCTTTTTTCTCGCTGACCTCTACTAAATAACTAATAGGTAACGAATTATTATTAATTTCATTTTGTTTTCGTTGATCGAAAAAACGCTTAGTGGCAAATACGGCAATAATGACTAAAACGATGATTAATAAAATAGGTTTATTCATAAAATGTGCATTTAGCTTAAAAAAAACATGACTATAGTTTATCTTATTTATAGAGAGTGACGAAATACTCTGACCGTTACTTCATTCATTTGAAATTATAAGGATGTGTATATGATTAGTTGGCCATTTCTTGCAGTGCTCTTTTCAGGCTGGCTGTATGTCGATGCGGCTTATCGTGGTCCTGGCTGGCAACGTTGGCTATTTCGCCCCATTACACTCTTGCTTTTATTACTTTGGGGATGGAGCTCCGACGACTTAAATATTCAAAACTATCTAATCTTAGCCGGTTTGCTAGTTTCGTTAGTCGCCGATCTTTCTCGGATGTTTTCTAGTGAGCACTTACTTACATCTGTTGCACTGATGTTTTTAAGTTATCTAATTTATGCCATTAGTTTTGGTATGCAGTTAAACTTTGGTTTGTTCCTACCTTGGTTAGCGGTGCCATTAATTATTGCAGCTGTCACTTTAGTGCTGATTTGGGGTAAACTTGAACACCTTCAAGCTATTGTTTTTGCATCATTAGTCATGTGTATGATTATGGCTTGGGTTGCTGGCGATCAATATTTTGGTCTGGGTCGCGAATATAATTTTTCTATTATGGTTGGCGCCTCAATGCTATTTCTGTCTAATTGCATTTGGTTAATCGCCCATTTTCGCTTCCCATTTAAAGCATCTAAAGCTGTTGTGGCGGCATTCTATTTCATTGGACAATTCTTTATTGTTCGTGCGATTTATTTATAAGCCTTATCGCCAATTGATAAAATTCTCAAATAGCATTTTTTATCAATTGGTGACCTTCATTTTATTTGACTCTGGAGTAGACTCCAAAGTGTAGACTCACTAATAATAATTGAAAACGTTGTTAGATAGGGGGTCGCTTATGCACTCACATTCACAAAAAGACACACATGCTCATACTAGTTCATGCTGCTCAACTAACAGTAGCTGCTCATCAGCTGTCACCGAAAATAGTAAAAAGGTGAGCAATGACTCACATACCCACGTTCACAGTGATGTAGAGAGCCATCCCGATGATGATGAGGAATCTCATCAACGAGGCAAACACAACGCTCAACATGAGCACGATGGCCATGATCATGCCGCTCATAAACACGGTGACCATAATCACCAGCACGGTAGCAGCTGTGGCTTGCCTATTGATAAAATAAACGATATCGCGCCAATTCAAACAGCTCAGAAACGTTTTAGCTGGATAATCCGCGGAATGGATTGCCCAAGTTGTGCGAGTAAAATTGAAACTGCGGTCACTCAAATAAAAGACGTCAAGCAAGCCAAAGTCTTGTTTGCAACAGAAAAGTTAGTTGTCGACGCCGATAGTGATATCAGTATGGCTGTTCGCGCAACAGTGGAAACCGCCGGCTATGAACTACTTGATGTTGGCAGCAATAACGCAGCATCAATTCAACCACCACCGAGTTTACTCAGTGAAGCAAAACCCGTTATTATTTTAGCAATTTTAGTGGGTATCAGCTGGGGTATTGAGTATTTCAACCCTCAGTTAGGTAATATTGCCTTTATTTTAGCAACCTTATTTGGGTTATACCCTATCGCCCGAAAAGCGTTACTTTCTATTCGTACAGGTTCACCTTTTGCGATTGAAACCTTAATGACAGTTGCTGCTGTCGGTGCCATTTTTATACAGGCAACCGAAGAAGCCGCCATGGTTATTTTGCTATTCATGTTAGGTGAAATGCTAGAGGCCTATTCCGCTGGCCGAGCCCGACGTGGCGTTAGCGCACTAATGGCACTCGTTCCTGAAGATGCCATATTAATTAAAGATGGGCAAAAAACTACCGTTCCAGTAGCTCAATTACGTCCTGGAGATGTGATTGAAATTGCGCCAGGTGGCAGATTGCCAACAGACGCAGTATTGGTCTCTGAATTTGCCAGCTTTGATGAAAGTGCTTTAACTGGTGAATCTGTTCCTGTCGAACGCACTGTTGGTGAGAAAGTCGCTGCTGGCTGTTTATCTGTAGATAGAGCAGTACAGATGAAAGTGGTTTCAGAACAAGGGCAAAATGCAATCGACCGTATTTTGCAATTAATTGAAGAAGCCGAAGAGCGCCGTGCACCTATTGAACGTTTTATCGACCGTTTTAGCCGGATTTACACGCCAATAATCATGTTGATTTCTGCATTGGTTATTATTATTCCGCCAATATTCTTTGATGCGGCATGGGAAACGTGGATTTACCGTGGTTTAACCTTACTATTAATTGGTTGTCCTTGTGCGCTCGTGATATCAACACCTGCGGCTATCACGTCGGCACTTGCCACAGCGACACGTCGCGGTGCTTTAATTAAAGGTGGCGCAGCACTTGAGCAGCTAGGCACTATCACAACAATTGCATTGGATAAAACGGGAACATTAACCGAAGGGAAACCTCATGTAACCAATTTGGTACCGGTTGATGGCATAACCGAAGCAGAATTAGTGCAAATCACCGCTTCCGTTGAAATTGGTTCTCATCATCCTCTGGCAAAAGCAGTCGTTAACAAAGCTCAGGAGCTTTCACTACAAGTAACTGAGGCACAAGATCGTAAAGCACTCGCAGGAAAAGGCGTTGAAGGTTTCCTGAATAATAAGCATGTACTGGTTAGCGCACCAAATAGACTCGAAATACCACTAGATAAAGTTTGGCAAGCAAAGGTTGAGGAACTTGAGGCTCAGGGTAAAACAGTTGTTGTGACCCTTGAAAACAATCGAGTTATTGGATTAACGGCACTGCAAGATACATTACGTAGTGATGCGGTTGATGCAATGAATATGCTTAAAAAATTGAATGTAAATGCCGTCATGCTAACGGGTGATAACCCACGAGCTGCTGCCGCAATTGCAGGTCAATTAGGTATGGAATATCGCGCAGGTTTATTACCTGAAGATAAAGTCAGCGCAGTAATAGAGCTTAACCGTAACCATAGCACCATGATGGTCGGCGATGGTATCAACGATGCTCCAGCGATGAAAGCCTCTAGTATTGGTGTTGCAATGGGAGGGGGTACTGACGTGGCGTTAGAAACTGCTGATGCAGCGCTTACCCATAACCGTCTAACAGGCTTACCTGAAATTATTGCACTTTCACGCGCAACCCGAAAAATTATCCGTGAAAATATTACAATTGCATTGGGCTTAAAAGGTGTGTTCTTAGTCACTACCTTACTTGGCATGACAGGCTTGTGGGTTGCCGTACTGGCTGACTCCGGCGCGACTGCTTTAGTGACAGCTAACGCTGTTCGGCTGCTGCGAGTTAAGTTACCGCAAGTAAAAAAATAGCGCTTATTGTTTAAATACTCAACTGCCACTATTTACAGATAAATAGTGGCAGTTCTTATTACGTATCACTTTAAAAATCAGTTTCAAAACAATGAACTAAGCGTAAATTTCATTGTAATTAATTAGGGCTAACTTTTCTACTTTCACGCAAAAAATTACAAACCACTCGATTTTTTGCGCAACAAATAACGATAGGGTACTTTTTCAGCTTCAACTGCTAACAATTCATGTTCCATAAAACGACAAAAACCGGGAATATCTCGTGTTGTTGCCGGATCGTCAGCAATGATAAGCAAAGTCTCCCCCTCCCCCATATTCCGCACTGTTTTGCGTACTAACATTACAGGTTCAGGGCAACGAAGGCCTAATGTATCAAGGGTTTTGGTTGCATTAGAAAATAAATCAGACATAAAAAATACTTTTTTAAATAAATAATAAATTGATTATATAATAAAAACTACCAGACTGGTCGAACAGTTTTGCTTTTGTTGCGCAGCAAGCGTATGATGCGCTCTTCCCAATTTTTGGTCATAATAAAAAACTGGGTCTTTTATGGGTTCCCTCACCCCATCAGTCACTAAAAAGGTACAATATGTTTGCATTTACTCCGCAGCAAAAAGCCACTGCGTTAATTTGGCTATCGTTGTTTCATATTTTAATTATTTCATCTAGTAACTATCTGGTGCAATTACCGATCAATATTTTCGGTTTTCATACCACATGGGGCGCTTTCACTTTTCCATTTATTTTTCTCGCAACGGATTTAACGGTGCGGATCTATGGTGCTCCCCTTGCTCGTCGCATCATTAGTTCTGTCATGCTACCCGCCTTACTAATTTCTTATGTGATTTCAGCCCTATTTTTTCAGGGTGAGTGGCAAGGTTTCGCCTCCATAACAACATTTAACTTATTTGTTGCGCGTATCGCAGCCGCCAGTTTTATGGCCTATGTGCTGGGACAAATTTTAGATGTCAGTGTATTTAATCGTCTGCGCCAAAATAAGCGTTGGTATGTAGCACCAGCTTGCGCCATGTTTTTTGGTAACCTAATTGATACTATCGCCTTCTTCTTTATTGCGTTTTATCGTAGTAGCGACCCTTTTATGGCCGCCAATTGGGTTGAAATTGCGTTAGTTGACTATGTATTTAAGCTGTTAATCTGTATGCTATTTTTCCTACCTGCTTACGGTGTACTGCTTAATTTCATTTTAAAATCCTTCTTTAATGACGCAAGCAAAAAACAGTTAGCCAATCAACACTAAATCTCTTTTTAGAAGGGGAACTTTCCCCTTCTATTTCTTCACAATAATTCCCGATCTAACTCTCATTTTATTGGTTTACTTAATCCAATAAAAACCGAGCTATGCTAGTCTGATTGCATAATCGAAACGTCCTACGCCATTAACAACCAAATTCGAATCAAAAAGAACATAATCGAACACAAAAAACAGAGTTAAGCATCGCCCTCTATCTTCTGGAGTCTGTAAGATGAAAAAACTGATTAACCGTGTTGAAGATATCATTAGTGAAGTCAATCAAGGCCTCGTTGCTGCCCATCCTGAATTACGATTAAATATCGACCCGACTTATCTCGTTCACCGAGATGCACCCTTAAATGGCAAAGTTGGCCTACTATCTGGAGGCGGTAGCGGTCATGAACCTATGCACAGTGGCTATATTGGGCAAGGCATGCTAGATGGCGCTTGTCCTGGTGAAATATTTACCTCACCAACACCCGATCAAATGATGGAATGTGCCATGGCCATTGATGGGGGAGAAGGTGTTTTAATGATCATTAAAAACTACACTGGCGATATACTCAATTTTGAAACTGCCACCGAATTACTACACGATGCGGGTACTAAAATTGCGGTTGTTTTAGTTGATGATGATGTGGCGGTTAAAGATAGCCTCTATACCGCAGGACGCAGAGGTGTCGCCAATACAGTACTAATGGAAAAAATACTCGGAGCAGCGGCTTGCAAAGGTTATTCTCTCGATAAACTCGTCGAGCTTGGACATAAAACTAACAATAATGGCTATAGCTTAGGTATTGCACTACATGCCTGTACCGTTCCCGCAGCGAGAAAACCATCTTTCGAGCTTCCTGATAATGAAATGGAATTCGGAGTGGGCATCCATGGAGAGCCGGGGATCGAACGCCGCCGTTTCACTCATTTAAATGATACGGTCGATCAGATGTTCGAAACTTTGATCGAAAATAGTCATTATGAGAGAACAGTTCGACAGTGGGATCGCGAAAATGGTCAATGGCAAGATAATCACCAAGTCAAAGAACCACTTCAAAAAGGCGATCGAGTAATTGCTTTAGTTAATAACCTCGGTGCTACACCACTTTCTGAGCTTTACGCGGTTTATCATCGCCTACAAACTTGCTGCACTGAATTTGGGCTTACAATTGAACGCAATTTAATTGGTTCTTATTGTACTGCTCTCGATATGCAAGGGGTATCTATTACGCTACTAAAAGTAGATGACGAAGCCTTACTGTTATGGGACGCGCCAGTTAATACGCCAGCATTACGTTGGAAATGCTAATTTTTAACGTATTTCTATCCTTCGCATAAAGATAAATGGCAGCAAAATAGGAAGTATCAATTGATGAATTTAACTCAAAAGCAAATTTATGACTGGCTCATACAATGCTCACAAACGTTTACCCGTGAACAAGATTATTTAACTGAACTCGACACGACTATTGGTGACGGTGACCATGGGCTCAATATGAACCGCGGCTTTCAAAAAGTTGCCGAAAAACTACCGACTGTCGCAGATAAGGACATTGCAACAATACTAAAAACAACGGGTATGACGCTACTTTCAAGTGTCGGTGGTGCCAGTGGCCCATTATTTGGTACTTTTTTCATCAAAGCAGCCCAAAGTACAGTAGATAAAGACAGCTTAACCGTAGCTGACTTAGCAGAATTAATCACAGTAGGAACAGAAGGTATTGTTTCCCGTGGTCGAGCTGAGCCTAACGATAAAACAATGTGTGATGTATGGTGGCCGATTAGTGAGGCACTAACGCTAGCCTCATCACAACCTTTGGATAAGGCTATCACCGCCGCAGTGGCAGCAGCAAAACAGGGTGTTGAATCCACTATTAATATGCAAGCCAGAAAAGGTCGCGCAAGTTACTTAGGTGAACGCAGTATTGGCCACCCAGATCCCGGTGGTACTTCTGTTTTATTGATGATAGAAACATTGCAACAAGTCATCAAATAATACTCTCAATCGGCAATAATTTTTTTATTGCCGATTTTCTTATGATTCATCGATTCAGTTTATATTTATCAATCGAAGCATAACGCAGATCATCCTCTAAATAATTCGAATTGTGGCTAGGATTAGTAAACACAGCCAACAACGCCATAAATCGAAGTATGACAAGAAAACAACTCACTCAAGCCATCCTCTAAATAATTCGAATTGTGGCTAGGCGGCAAGTGAAACTAATCCCTAGGAGCATACAAAAGTATGTGACTAGGGTTAGTAAACGCGGTCAACAACGCCACAAATCGAAGTATGACGAGGAGTTAGTAAACGCAGCCAACAACGCCACAAATCGAAGTATGACGAGGGGTTAGTAAACGCAGCCAACAACGCCACAAATCGAAGTATAACGAGGATTTAGAGCGCGCGGGCCAAAAGCGTAATAGGATGCTCACACTTCTTGCTCGTCGACATCTCAATCTGCCACTTACAGGTCTCACAATCCGTGATAACCATATCTGCGCCGCTTTCTTCTATTTGGCGGAATAGGCCTGCTCCAATACCTTGAGAAACCTCATAGTTTTCTTTTTTGAAACCGTAAGTTCCTGCAATACCGCAACATTGGGAATCTAATACAATTAATTCCACGCCGGGCACGCGTTTGATTAGCTCAAGTGTATAGGAGGTCCAACCCATTTTTTCCATATGACAAGGAGTGTGGTAGGCCACTTTCAGTGGGGTATGTTTCAGTTTTAATTCACGACCTTGCTCTAACAAACGATAAATATAACGCGTCGCAAGTTCAATGTTATCGCGCATTTCAGAGGTATCTACATCCAATACATGCGTATATTCATCGCGGATAGTAAAGGTACAAGTTGAAGATGTTGCGACAACAGGGATATGCTTTTCAAGAATGGTTTCTTGCAATGATTCTAAATTAACATTGGCTTGGCGTTTAGCCTGCTTCATAAAGCCATTGGCAATTAGCGCGACACCACAACATTTTTCACGTTTAAGAAGTTGAACGCCGATATTCATCCCGTTAAAAACTTTGATGAGATCTTTACCTAGTTGAGGATGGTTGTAATTCACAAAGCATCCATGAAAATAGGCAACTTGATCTTCAAATTTTTGTTGTTCAGCAGCTTGTTTCGCATACCAGCGGCGAAAAGTTCCAAATGAATATTTTGGCAATTCGCGGCGGTGATCTATTTTTAAGGCTTTATCAAGCAGTTGGCGTACAGGTTTTAAACCTGTAATGGTATTTACTACAGGTGCAAACGGTGTTGATAAGGTGCCCATTAAATCAGTATGACTCAAGATTGCATCACGTAATTTTGGTTTTTGCTGACTGTAAGTATTACGGGCGCGTGCAATAATATCGCCTATTTTCACATCTGATGGGCATGCAACTTCACAACGCTTACAGTTAGTACAATACTTGAGCGCTTCATCGTACAACATAGGGTCTTTTAAGCGTAAACGCTCACCATCAGGCCCCGCTTGCTTTGGACCCGGATACAGCGGATTTACTTTAGCAACCGGACAATAAGTCGTACAGACTGTACATTTAATGCAGCTTTCAAAACTACCGTCCTGAATACTCATTGTGCCACCTCCGCTTGCTTCACTTTACTTTTTTCAAACTCATTCACAATTTCATTTGCCACATACAAAGCACTTATCATCGATACACCTGCCCCGCAGCCTTGTGTCAGTGGATCAAATCCACCCAGTACCGCGCCTGCGACATAAAGGTTTTCAATAGCATCACCATTTTTATGTCCACGTAATTGACTATCTGTTTGCACGCCAAAAGCCATATAAGGCTGAGAGGCAAAAAATTCTTTATTGGTCCATTTCGCACGTTCTGAAATTTCACACAAGTCTAAATTCATGAGTGGCTCATAGACACGGTCAAATTTTGCCACCAGACCATTATTGAAAAAGCTTCCTGTAGCCAAAACAAACTGTGCCGCTTTCAATGAAATATCACCATGATTACGAGTTTGTATCGATTCAATTCGTGAACCGACATAATTTACCGATGTCACTTTATCGCCCGGCATAACGATCCCACCCTGACGGCGAAATTGACGTAATAACGTTTCATGCAAACGAATACCTAACAAAGACGGTGGCAACGTTGGCAATAAATATAATGACTTACCTAAACGTTTTTGTAACTCCAGCATTGGTTCTTCACTATCAAGACCGATACATGCAGGCATAAAAATAGTATCAGCATCGGCCACGAGCGGAGCGATTTCTTCGACTATCTGTGCCATGTTTTCAGGTCTATCTAACCAACGCGCAATATTAATCGCTCTAAACTCACTTGGGTTTTCTCTTAACCGATCAAGTAAAGGCAAATGCACATAATGAGAGCTTGATTGTAGCCCTTCGCGTTGTAATTGATCCGCCACCATTTGTGGTTGGAAATCGAGAAAGCCTTCAATGCCCACAACCGCAATTTTGCCCACGTCCATTTTCTGATGTAACGCTGCGGTAGGAACTGACTCAGGGCTCAACCATGTCATGCGTTTATGACCTAATGGCGTAATGCGGTAATGATTTTCTTCACAGGAACCTTTTAATCGCATACCACTTTGTTGCAATATTGTTTGTGCCATATGCGCAAGTTCAGCTACTTTGGATGAGCCAATAAGGCTATAGGGATGCATAGGCGCTTGTTGGCTCAAAGCATCAAGCATCAACAGTGGTTTTTCAGCGACTTGCCCATCAGGCAAATGCGTGAGTAAATCTAACGATCCAGATGAAAAATGAAGCGCATTTTGTCCTGCACTGACAATGGCACAAGAGAGTCCAGACTGAGTTAGACGAATACCACAGATAAGGCCAGCTAAACCGCCGCCCATCACAACCACATCATATTTCATTGTCAGTCTCCTTCTGTGCCACCTTGCTCAAGGTCGCCTCATTCATGCCACATAGCCCGTGATACACCCAGCTGGTAAATTCACTTTCACGCAATGCATCTCCCCAAGCAATCGGCCTAACCCCTTTCCAACGCTCATTTAAAAAATGGCCGAGCTGCTGCTCTGTTTCATGCGGTGTAGTGACATTAAAACGATTGAGTAAACCAGCGGCACGACACGCACATAGCTCACCTTGACAAGTCCCCATTCCCACTCGAGTACGACGTCTTAAATCAAGTAAGTTATTCACGGTGAGAGAATCGACTGCATAGCGAACTTCGCCAGCAGTGACCGCTTCACATTCGCAAACTAAACTTTTATCTAATCGATTAGCACTTAAAATCGCCGCTGCGCGATCGCCATGACGATAAACCGCAGACCCCCGAATCGGTGCCGGTATTGAAACCACGTTGCGAAGCGCTTCTTCCGCACTGTGCTGTGAACCGGGTAGAGGCGCATCCGCAGTAGTACATTTCGCACTGTGACCGAGTTTTTCACAAACTTTGTCTGTAGCCCATTCAGCCATTAAACGATAAGTCATTAACTTACCGCCAGTGATAGTGACAAAGCCTTCAAGACCATCACGTTTAGCGTGATCTAATAACACAATACCGCGACTAACATTACGTCCCGATGGGTCGTCATCACTTGCAACTA
Organism: Providencia sp.; assembly: GCF_052096715.1. NCBI lineage: Bacteria > Pseudomonadati > Pseudomonadota > Gammaproteobacteria > Enterobacterales > Morganellaceae > Providencia > Providencia sp. The sequence continues at coordinate 54,888 of NZ_JBQDNB010000019.1, read as the reverse complement.
AAGGACGTACACCTGCGTATGCACGTAAAATGCGCGTTGTCGCAAGTGCAGGTGACAACATTGAACCTTCTCGAATAAGGATATCGACCTCTTCGGGAGTCACATACATGTTATCTATTTGATCGTATTCAATATGTGTTGATGTCGTCCCAATTAATGAAATTGTATCACCGGGGACTAAAATGTCAGCATCCGCAGGTTTACGACAACGGTTAATCACCATATTATTTAAGCGATGCCCTAAAATCAGCAATGCCCCTTTTGCTGGGAACATTTTAATTTTTAAGTCACCATATTCAGCAATTTTCTGTCCCCAAATACCGCCCGCATTAACGACAATTTCAGCATAAATATCATATTGATTTTTAGTTTTATGATCATACACCGTCACCCCACGAACCTTATCACCTTCACGGATCAGGCCAATAACTTCATGGTAAGTCAAAACTTTCGCACCATGCTCGCGTGCATCTAACATATTGGCGGCGGTTAAACGAAATGGGTCAACGGTGCCATCAGGTACTCTAACAGCGCCTATTAAATGAGGATTTACTGAAGGTTCAAGGCGGATAGCCTCCGCAGGATCAATCGCATTTGCATCAATGCCAGCAGCTTGGCAGGCGACAATAAATTGTTTTTGATATTCAAGGCTATCTTCAGGCAATGTAATAAATAAGCCATCAGTTCGCTCAATACAATGATGAGCAATGCGTTTGAGTATTTTATTTTCCTCAATACATTCTCTCGCTGACTCGCTGTCAGTAACGGCATAACGGGCGCCACTGTGCAATAAGCCATGGTTACGGCCAGTCGCACCGGTCGCGATATCATGTCGTTCAAGTAAAACAGTTCTTAAACCTCGGCGAGCGCAGTCTCGAGCGACACCAGCACCTGTTGCGCCACCACCGATAATGATGACATCCGTTTCAGTCACAGATGAGCCATTCATGTCGCATTCCTCACATTAATAAACATTCGATAACCAATAAGTATAGTTTCTATTTTTATAGTCTATTATTTAATATAGACCAGAAACGTGCTTAATGTTTGATAAGGAACAAAAGCGAAAGCGATTAGTACAATTTCGAGGCGAAAAAGAACAAATACGTGATAAACATCACAAAAAATATAACATTTCTAGTTCCATTCCATTCACAAATGTCATTAACTATGCAACTTCATAAACAAAACCAATAAATGTGCGTTAGATTACAGATAAAATGTTTTTTAATGACTACAATTTAGCGCAATTAAGAAAATAAAAGCGCTTAAATAAATTCGATTGTTTTCGTTTCTGTCACTTCATCAATAATAAACACTCAACATTTTTCAACGCTGAAAAATGAAGGTGAATAAATATAAGCATGCCATCGGAGGCGTATATGTTCAGTATTTTTAAACCAGCACCTCATATAGAGAGGCTGCCAGCGGATAAGATAGACCCTGTTTATCGCAAACTCCGTTGGCAAATCTTTATGGGAATTTTCTTTGGTTACGCAGCTTACTATCTTGTTAGAAAAAACTTTGCGTTGGCAATGCCGTACCTTGTCGAGCAAGGCTTTTCTAAAGGGGATCTAGGTTTTGCATTATCAGGGATTTCAATTGCCTACGGCTTTTCAAAATTCATTATGGGATCGTTCTCTGACCGTGCGAACCCTCGATACTTCTTACCAGCAGGTTTGATACTCGCCTCTATCGTCATGCTTATCATGGGCTTTGTACCATGGGCAACTTCAAGCATCATGGTCATGTTCGTTCTACTATTTTTCTGTGGTTGGTTCCAAGGTATGGGTTGGCCTCCTTGTGGTCGTACTATGGTTCACTGGTGGTCACAAAAAGAACGTGGTGGTATCGTTTCGGTTTGGAACTGTGCGCATAACGTAGGTGGTGGTTTACCTCCATTACTGTTCCTACTGGGTATGGCATGGTTTAACGATTGGAAAGCAGCACTTTATATGCCTGCTTTTGCTGCTATTTTGGTTGCACTTATCGCTTTTGCATTAATGCGTGATACACCGCAATCAATGGGTTTACCCCCAATTGAAGAATACAAAAACGATTATCCAACAGACTATAAAGAGTCTGATGAAGAAGAATTAACTGCAAAAGCTATCTTCATGAAGTATGTGTTCCCTAACAAACTTTTGTGGATGATTGCGATTGCTAACGTATTCGTATACCTACTGCGCTACGGCGTTCTAGACTGGTCACCGACCTACCTGCGTGAAGTTAAACACTTTACAATGGACAAATCTTCATGGGCTTACTTCATGTATGAATATGCAGGTATCCCAGGAACATTACTGTGTGGTTGGATGTCAGATAAAGTTTTCCGCGGTAACCGCGGGGCAACTGGCGTGTTCTTCATGATCCTCGTCACCATTGCCACTATCGTGTTCTGGATGAACCCTCCGGGCAACCCTGGCATTGACATGGCGTGTATGTTAATTATCGGTTTCTTAATCTACGGTCCGGTCATGTTGATTGGTCTACATGCTCTTGAACTTGCACCGAAAAAAGCGGCAGGTACCGCCGCCGGCTTTACGGGCCTATTTGGCTACCTCGGTGGCTCAGTTGCAGCAAGTGCGATTGTTGGTTATACCGTCGACTACTTCGGTTGGGACGGTGGCTTCGCAGTCATGATTGGTGGTTCAGCCCTTGCTGTTGTTCTGCTGTTCATCGTTATGATTAGTGAAAGCAAACACAAACGTGAATTAGCAAAAATGCAATAAGCATTCATAAAATGTTCATGCTAACTCGCTAAACTCGTGGGCTATATCAAAATGATGTAGCCCATTTTTTTTATCTAAAAAAGTGCCAAGGAGATATAATCATGAGCTTCCCATTGAAAACATTGGTGGCTAGTATGGTTTTAGTAATGTCAGTTTCTGCTGCAGCACAGGCTGCCGGTAAAGTGGTAATTGCGCATCGAGGTGCAAGCGGTTATCTACCAGAACATACCCTGCCTGCTAAAGCGATGGCTTATGCACAAGGCGCAGATTTTCTTGAACAAGATTTAGTCATGACGAAAGATAACGAATTAGTGGTGTTGCATGACCATTATCTCGATCGCGTCACTGATGTCGCTGAGCGTTTTCCAAACCGCGCTCGTAGCGATGGGCGTTATTACGCCATTGACTTTACACTCCCTGAAATTAAATCCCTCAAATTCACCGAAGGGTTTGATATTGTCGACGGTAAACACGTACAGAGTTACCCTAACCGCTTTCCAATGGGAAAATCAGATTTTCGTGTTCACACATTCCAAGAAGAAATTGAATTCATTCAGGGGCTAAATAAATCAACAGGAAAAAATATCGGTATTTATCCTGAAATTAAAGCACCGTGGTTCCACCAACAAGAAGGTAAGGACATTACCAAGAAAACACTAGAGGTGCTCAAAGAATATGGCTATACCGATAAAGCCTCTAATGTTTATCTCCAATGTTTTGATGCCAATGAACTTAAGCGTATTAAAAATACATTGATGCCTGAAATGGGTATGAATTTAAAATTAGTTCAGTTGATTGCATACACTGACTGGAATGAAACTCAAGAACAAAAACCAGACGGTACTTGGGTAAATTATAACTACGATTGGATGCTAAAACCGGGCTCTATGAAAGAAATCGCCACTTATGCAGATGGCATCGGCCCTGACTACCATATGTTAGTTAGTGAAGAATCAACCCCTGAGAATATTAAGTTAACCGGAATGGTGAAAGATGCCCATGCTAATAAAATGGAAGTTCACCCTTTCACTATCCGTGTTGATAAATTGCCTAAATACGCCAAAGATGGGCAACAGCTTTTTGAGATAATCTACAACCAAGCTGATGTTGATGGTGCATTTACAGACTTCCCTGATTTAGGCGTTCAATTCTTAAAACAACAATAAGCGTTATTTGCTTTTTGTTTCAATAAAAACAAAGATTGCAGCTCTTGGCTGCAATCTTTTGTATGACACTGCCAATTATCTTGGCTAACGTAAAATCGCGTTATGCCGTTGTCACAGGGAAAGCAATAACATCACTAATTTTTGCCGCATTTAACGCAATCATAATTAATCTATCAACCCCAACAGCAATACCCGAACAATCAGGTAAGCCATGCGTTAAAGCAGATAAAAGATGTTCATCAATAGGCTGAATAGGTAATCCAAGTGCAGCGCGTTTACGATTGTCTTGCTCGAATCGTTGACGCTGTTCACTTGCATCCGTCAATTCATGGAAGCCGTTAGCAAGCTCCATACCTTTATAATACACCTCAAAACGCTCAGCAACACGATGGTCTTCAGTACTAATAACGGCCAATGACGCTTGCGTTGCTGGAAAGTGGTACACCACTACGGGCTTGTCTTTACCGATGTGAGGCTCAACCCCCATCACAAATAACAACTGTAATAGTGCATCTTTATCTGTTTCTTGTTCTGCGATATTGCTCAAATCTAAGCGTGCAGCCACTTCTCTTAATTCGCTTTTTTCCGCGGATAAAGGATCAATATCTAAATGGCGCAAAAAAGCTTGTTGATAAGATAATAACTCCGCGCTTTCACAATCAAGTACCTGCTGTAAAAGGTCATCGACCTCATTAATTAAGCGATACATATCAAAGTGGGGGCGATACCACTCAAGCATGGTGAATTCAGGATTATGATGCCTTCCTGCTTCTTCATTACGAAAACTGCGGCACAGTTGATATATCGGTCCACTGCCTGCGGCAAGTAACCGCTTCATGTGGTATTCAGGACTCGTCATCAAATATAGGTTAATTCCCTGCGCAGCACCTGGCCCGACAAAGCGAGTTTCAAAGGGTACAAGATGAACGTCAGTGACTGTTGCCTGACTCATTGCGGGTGTTTCAACCTCAAGTACACAGCGATCAGCAAAAAAGCGTCTGATCTCGGCAATAATTTTTGCGCGCTGTAACAAGTTAGCGATGGGGGCGGTTGGCTGCCAATTCGCTATTTCACTCATTAAGATAACTCCAAAATAAACTTAGTCGTGCAGTGTACTCACCTCACCCTTAACACACAATGCATTCGTGTCGCTAAAGCGCTCTATTTGAGTATTGGTGGCAAAACACCATTCGATGAGAAAAGATGGCGTGATTATCCCCTGCTTTACACGATTAGGCAAAAAACCTTTTCTTCAAATCTAAATTTCAAATTAGAAAAGACCAAATTCATGATTATTTCTTATATTATGTGAACTAAATGTTAATTAAAAAGTGAAACGATTCGCTTTCTCAAAACATTTAAAATAAGTCACTTACAAATAAAAGTTATTATAGAGATAAATAGTGAGACAGCTCCCAATTTGATATTCATTATGAATTAAAATTCCTATTGATAATTACAGCATGATTATCTTAAAATGAATAAAACTTGACTCATTTACTTGGTTTTAAAATCTATATTTTCCAATAAAAATAATGATAATCATTTGATATTCCTTTTTATTAGCATCTAACAAACTAAAAATGCCATTGATGTAAAAACAATTTATAAAAAGCCGATCCACATCACACTTTATGGGTATAATTGCCTAAAACCCCCCTCTATATCAAATTTATGTTTCGCTATTCTCGCTATAATTCACAGCACGATAAGTCATTATTAGCTATTATATTATTTACTATTAAAAAAGAGATATTTTGCAGTTTAGCTTAGTGTGAAACTCAAAATTGAATAGCTAAGTATCAAAAGTATTTAACAGAATTTATCAATTTTACACTTGAACAATGGAGAAGCGCAGTGCAAACCTTCAATGCCGATTTAGCGATTATCGGGGCCGGGGGCGCAGGCTTACGTGCAGCGATTGCTGCCGCTGAAGCAAATCCCAATATCAAGATTGCTCTGATCTCAAAAGTTTACCCAATGCGTAGCCATACCGTGGCAGCAGAGGGAGGATCAGCCGCAGTCACTCAGGCTCATGACTCCTATGACTATCATTTTAATGATACCGTTGCAGGTGGTGACTGGCTTTGTGAGCAAGACGTTGTCGACTATTTCGTCGAACATTGCCCAACAGAGATGATCCAATTAGAACAGTGGGGCTGCCCGTGGAGCCGTAAACCAGATGGTTCAGTTAACGTTCGCCGTTTCGGTGGAATGAAAATTGAGCGTACTTGGTTTGCTGCCGACAAAACTGGCTTCCATATGCTCCATACTCTTTATCAGACATCATTAAAATATCCTCAAATTCAACGTTTTGATGAACATTTTGTTTTAGACATTATTGTTGATGAAGGCCAAGCTCGTGGTCTTGTTGCAATTAATATGATGGAAGGCACAAAAGTACAAATTCGTGCTAACTCGATCATTATGGCAACAGGCGGAGCAGGACGTGTTTATCGTTACAACACCAATGGCGGTATTGTAACAGGTGATGGTATGGGTATCGCATTCCGTCATGGCGTTCCTTTACGCGATATGGAATTTGTTCAATATCACCCAACAGGCCTTCCAGGCTCTGGTATCTTGATGACTGAAGGTTGCCGTGGTGAAGGTGGTATCCTTGTCAATAAAGATGGCTATCGCTATCTGCAAGATTACGGAATGGGTCCAGAAACACCACTGGGTAAACCTGAAAATAAATACATGGAACTGGGTCCGCGTGACAAAGTTTCTCAAGCATTCTGGCACGAATGGCGTGCAGGTCGCACCATCAGCACTCACCGTGGTGATGTTGTTTATCTGGATCTTCGCCATCTTGGTGCAGAAAAATTACATGAACGTCTGCCATTTATCTGTGAACTTGCAAAAGCGTACGTTGGTGTTGACCCAGTAAATGAGCCAATTCCTGTCCGCCCAACGGCTCACTATACAATGGGTGGTATCGAAACAGATCAAAATACAGAAACACGCATTAAAGGCCTATTTGCTGTCGGCGAATGTTCTTCTGTAGGCTTGCATGGTGCGAACCGTTTAGGTTCTAACTCACTAGCAGAATTAGTGGTATTTGGTCGCCTTGCGGGTGAACAAGCTGCTAAACATGCGGCTGAAGCAACACCTGCTAATGCAAACGCAATTGAAGCTCGCACTCGTGATATCGAAGATAATCTCACCAAGCTGATGAACCAAAAAGGAACTGAAAGCTGGTCGAAAATCCGTGATGAAATGGGCGAATCAATGGAAGAAGGTTGCGGTATCTACCGTACCCCTGAATTGATGCAAAAAACAGTCGATAAGATTGCAGAGCTGAAAGAACGCTTTAAAAATGTCGAAATCACTGACCATAGTAGCGTGTTCAATACCGATTTACTTTACACCATCGAACTTGGCTTTGGTTTAGATGTTGCTGAATGTATGGCTCATTCTGCATTAAATCGTAAAGAATCTCGTGGTGCTCACCAACGTCTAGACGAAGGCTGCACTGAACGTGATGATGTGAACTTCCTTAAACACACATTAGCATTCTTTAACCCTGAAGGTACTCCAAATCTTGAGTACAGTGATGTGAAAATCACCAAATCACAACCAGCTAAACGTGTTTATGGTGCCGAAGCTGAAGCTCAAGATAAGGCAAATAAGGAGAAAGCTAATGGGTGATATGAAACACTTAAAAATGGAGATCATGCGTTACAATCCAGAAGTGGATAGCGCACCCCATTTAGTCGCGTATGACGTCCCTTACGATGAGCAAACTTCTTTATTAGATGCTTTAGGCTATATCAAAGATAATTTGGCGCCTGACCTTTCTTATCGTTGGTCTTGCCGTATGGCTATCTGTGGCTCTTGCGGCATGATGGTTGACAAAGTACCTAAACTGGCTTGTAAAACTTTCCTACGTGAATATCCACAAGGAATGAAAATAGAGCCATTAGGTAATTTCCCAATTGAGCGTGATCTGGTTGTCGATATGACACACTTTATTGAGCGCTTAGAGGCCATCAAACCTTACATCATTGGTAATGACCGTAAAGTTTCTGAAGGTCCAAATATACAGACACCGGCACAGATGGCGAAATACCATCAGTTCTCGGGTTGTATCAACTGTGGTCTGTGCTATGCCGCTTGCCCACAATTTGGTCTAAACCCAGAGTTCATCGGCCCTGCCGCGATTACCTTAGCAGAACGCTACAATCTCGATAACCGTGACCATGGCGCGAAAGAGCGTATGCCATTATTAAATGGTGATAACGGTGTCTGGAGCTGTACGTTTGTAGGTTACTGCTCTGAAGTCTGTCCTAAGCATGTCGACCCAGCAGCCGCTATCCAGCAAGGTAAAGTGGCTAGTGCGCAAGACTTTGTTATCGCCATGCTGAAGCCTCGATAAGGAGAATTGAAGTCATGACAACTAAACGTAAACCCTATGTCAGAGAAATGAAGGGCGATTGGTGGCAAAACCTCGGTTTCTACCGCTTTTATATCATGCGTGAGAGCACCTCTGTTCTTCAAGTCTGGTTTAGCCTTCTCGTTCTGTACGGGGTATTTGCGCTGAAAAATGGTCCAGAGTCTTGGGCTGGATTTGTCGGTTTTTTAAGTAACCCGATTATACTTATCATTAACGTAATCACATTGGCTGCAACGCTGCTCCATACCACTACGTGGTTTAAATTAGCGCCAAAAGCTGTCTCGGTTATTGTTAAAGATAAAAAGATGCCAGATGAACCTGTTGTTAAAGGCTTCTGGGCACTAACGATAGTGGTTACTGCGGCTATCTTAGCTATTGCGTTATTATTTTAATCTAAGGAGAATCTGATGAATCTAACGCCTAAACGTTCCGATGAACCGATTTTCTGGGGATTATTTGGTGCAGGTGGTATGTGGAGCGCCGTTATCGGCCCTGCAATTATTATTCTTTTGGGTATTTTGATCCCATTAGGTGTTGCTCCAGAAATGCTAAGCTATGAACGCATTCTTGCATTCAGCCAAAGCTTTATCGGACGCATTTTCTTATTACTGATGATTGTTCTACCAGTATGGTGTGGTATGCACCGTATTCACCATACATTGCACGATTTTAAAGTGCATGTCCCAGCAACTAAATGGGTTTTCTATGGTGGTTCAGCAATTATTAGTGTTATTGCTCTTATCGGTATCTTTACTCTGTAATTGCAAAGCTCGCTAAAAGACATACCCCATCGGTTATTCACCGCTGGGGTATTTTTTTGTTATTTTGATAAATTAATTCATTGCGATTCAAATTAATAAAACGATATTGATTACTTATTAAGTGTAATCTCAAGCCCCTGAATGAGAGCATTTAGACCAAATAAAAATGCCTGTATCCCATCGTCATTATCCATAATCTCAATTGCATCAGCCAGCAAAGGAGGCATGGACTCATCGACCGAAGTGTTTCGTTCTTTCACTGCCTCTGCATGTTCTTGCTGCTCTAAGACTGAGCCTAATGTAAAATGCCCAATAGCACTTATCGCATACAACCCAGATTTTAACGTAAAGCCACTATCAACCATAAACTGTAACTGTTCTTCTACCACAGTATATTGTTCCGGGCTTGGGCGTGTCCCTAAATGAACTTTTGCACCATCCCTATAACTTAATAATGCACGACGAAAACTAAGCGCATTATTTCGCATAAATACCTGCCAAGTCTCATCCGAGCTTGGTAAGAAATGATCATGATGCCGCTTCAACATCTCCACAGCCAATGCATCTAATAATGTGCGTTTATTCTTAACATGCCAATATAAGGTTGGCTGTTCAATACCCAGCTTCTGGGCCAGCTTGCGCGTTGTTAAGCCATCCATCCCTACTTCATTAAGCAAGTCGAGCGCTACTGCAATAATGGTTTCTTTATCAAGTCTAGCCATGACTTTCCCCTATTTATTTATTGACACTCTATCACTGATAGGGATATATTCCAACTCTATCAATGATAGAGTTGATTATAATGAATAAATCTGCGAGTATTGCTCTAATAATTACAGCCCTAGATGCAATAGGTATCGGGCTAATCATGCCAGTATTACCGACTTTACTGCGTGAATATGTGGCAAATGAAACTTTGGCTAACCATTACGGTATCCTTTTAGCGTTATACGCTGTTATGCAAGTTATTTTTGCTCCAATATTGGGAAAATGGTCAGATAAATTTGGTCGTAGGCCAGTACTATTGCTTTCTTTAATCGGCGCTACGCTTGATTACACATTATTGGCATTATCAAGCTCGTTATGGATGCTGTATCTTGGTCGAACTATTGCAGGAATTACTGGTGCGACAGGTGCTGTAGCAGCTTCTATCATTGCTGATGCTACAACTGTAAAAGATAGAACAACATGGTTTGGCCGCCTAGGTGCTGCATTTGGTGTAGGGTTAATCGCAGGTCCTGCTATAGGTGGATTTGCAGGACAATATTCCCCTCATCTCCCATTTTTAATTGCTGCTATTTTAAACATATGTGTTTTTGTTGCTGTGTTTATTTTTTTTAAAGAAAAAAAAATAAACCTCGATTTAGAACAACAAAATATTCACGATACCAGTGAAATTTCCCCCATAAAAACACCTTTTTCTACTCTGATTAAACCGATTATATTATTGCTATTTATTTTTTTTATCGCCCAATTAATCGGACAAATACCAGCAACAATTTGGGTATTATTTACAGAAAATCGTTTTCAATGGAATAGCATTGAAGTTGGTCTTTCTCTTGCTGGCTTAGGTATTATGCATGCTTTATTTCAAGCTTTTATTGCAGGATTTCTAACACGAAAATTTAATGAAAAGATCACTATAATCATTGGATTCATTTCTGATGGTATCGCATTTATTTTACTGTCATTAATCACTCAAGGGTGGATGATTTATCCAACACTAATTTTGCTAGCTGGAGGTGGAATTGCGCTTCCCGCCTTACAAGGACTTGTATCAACCCAAGTTAATCAAAGCAGCCAAGGTAAGCTACAAGGTATTTTAGTCAGTTTAACCAACTTAACGGGGATTATTGGTCCACTATTATTTAGTTTTATTTTTGGAAAAACATTAGATCTATGGGATGGTTGGCTGTGGTTAATAGGTTCAATACTCTACGTTGGTCTGATCATTATTTATGCTCTTTATAGTAAAAATACCGTAAAGACTCAGCGGCAATGGCTAATAAACCAAACCCACTAATTTGAATCAATTTTCAGATATATCACTCAGGTGTTATGATAGTTTCTAATTACCTTATTTTATTCACTGAGTTGTACTAATAACGATATTAAGAGCCGAAGACATGACAATACAATCCAAGAAACCAAGAACAAGACCGGCAGAAGAACGACTGGATGAACTTATGAATTCGGCTGAAAAACTCTTTTTATCAAAAGGTTTTGTAAATACAACAGTGAGTGAAATTGTGTTGTCAGCAGATGTTGCAAAAGGAACTTTCTATCATTATTTTCAATCAAAAAATGATATTATGGAAGCACTTCGTACCCGTTATATGGATTGGTATTTAGACAATATTGAAAATTATCTTATAGGCCAAAAAACTGCTTCATCTAAATTAAAATATTGGTGTGAAAATAGCGTTAAATACTATGTTGAAAAACAGCAAATCCACGATATGCTTTTTCATGATGAATATCATGGTCGAGCAAATAACCACGAAGAAAGGGCTGTCTGGCAAATAAAAGAAATTTTAGCGCTTGGTGAAAAAAACAAAGAGTGGCATCCGCTCCCCCTTAATTTAATGGCGACAATGATTTACCATTCCATGCATGCAGCTGTTGATAATTTATCCACTAGCGACGAATATGATCAATACAATTTAGGGGATTTACTATACCAACGCTTTATAAAATTTTTAAGTTAATTTATTTCGAAAGTAGAACCATTAGAGTTATTCTAATAGTCTTAGCTAATTGAAATAGCAATAAAGTACACCTTAAATTTAAGATAAACACCCCCAAAAAATCATTTAATTATTTGAGGGTGTTAAACCTACTAATTTAATTCTAGTGATTTAGACTTCGGAAGCCAATAAGAAATAAAAAATGCCAAACCACATATAGCAATAAACCCACCGACGAAAGCCAAGTTAAAATCACTTAAATAATTAACCATCAATGGCGTTATTCCACCAAGAAATGCAGCTGAACAATTATAACCAATTCCCAATATAGTCACTTGCCCATTTGAATAGTCCGCTAATACAGCAGATAAATTACATAATATCATTGAAGAATAAATAGTCATTAATAACTGAGAAAGAAGAATGAAAAACAAAATATCACTATTTAATACAAAATAAAGTGGAGCTGAGAATAAAATCATACCCATCACTCCAGCTTTAAAAACTTTTATTGATGAACTATATTTATCTGTCCACCAACCACAAAATGTCATAAATATTAATAATAAACCAGATAAAGATATAGCATATATATTTTTATATTCACCTATCTTTAAGTATTCGAGTATCAAAGAAGTGGAAATATTTTGTGCATAAAAAATAACAGTACCAGGAATAGTCAGTAAAATAACATGAAACACTAAATACCAATTAATTTTATATAATTTATTACTCATAGTTGGTTGACTAGGTAGTTTACTTCTAAACCAAAAACTTACGGCTATATTAATCACACCTAAAAATAAAGGAATTCGCCAACCTATAGACTGCATAGTTTCTTCATCAAGATTACTTTGAAGTGTAAGAACTAACCCTAATGATATAATGATACCAAGAACAGAACTACCAACCGCCATTGATGAAACCCGTCCACGTTCATTATTTTTTGCACTATTAAGTAAATAAATCACTAAAGAAGGAAATTCCCCCGCAAAGCTAAAAGAAAGTGCTAATTGTAAAATAAGAATAACCAATGGAGTATATGTGCCTAATAACTGAATAGGTAAAAGAGCCATGCACAACGTTGCTATACCTGTTATTAAGCTCGTTAAAACTAATGCCGATTTTTTACCTGCATTATCTGCATAACGACCTATCACATACCCACCTATTGGTCGAATTAAAAATCGTAATGCAAATATCCCCCATATCATTTCTGTTGCCTGTACATATCCCAATCGTTCTAACTCAGCACTTAAATATATAGAAATAGCAGCGAAAACTGCAATATCGTAATATTCAAGTGTATTTCCTAATGCAGCACCAAATCTTAACTTCCATTTCATAACATTTCCTTGTTATATTCCATTTCACTTTTTTAATTTAAATTAAATTAAATAATCATTTAATTTTTATATTCCAAAAAATAAAACTTTTTCATAAACACTCTTGAGCGCCTATTACTCTGGGTGATTTTTTCTTTATATTGGCAACAAAAAT
>NZ_JBQDNB010000019.1:0-41633 GCF_052096715.1 Providencia sp. | reverse complement strand
ATTAAATTAAATTAAATTAAATTAAAAATATCAATAGATATCTATGGATAACTAACTAAAGTTTCCAAGCAAGCTAGCGTAATGCCATTTTCTTTTAAAGCATTAAATAAACTGCTTGAAGATGCATGAGGGCAATTAAGTTTTTCTTTAATACGTAGAATGCGTTTGTGTTCACAGGCTTCTGAACATCCTTGAATATAACTAATTTCTTTAACCTTACAATGAGATAATAATAACCGAATAGTTATGATCTCTTTACAAGTGAATCGAATATTACCGAAACGCATATATTGATGGATATCTAATGGTTCAACCTCCTGTAACTCTTGATTTCCAATTGATTCTATTGGCAAAACTATATTTTCTCTTTGTGGCAATATAACACTATCATCCTTTTTCCATGTACTATGTGCATAATCCGATACTATAGGCCGGCATTTATAAATTGCTATCATGTCTTTTATTGATAGTTTTTTCTTTGAATTTATTGATGTTATTTCATAAACACCTCCATACTTAGTACAAAAATCCACTTTTAAAGCATTTTTATTTGATTTAGCCAAAGTGTTTTTATAAGAATTTGAATAATTAGCCCAATACTGAATTCCTGATGAAAGTCTTTCACTAATTATTTTATCTAAATCATCATCCCAATACATTAGCAACCATTCATAATTATTAGAAATTATACTAATTTCTTTATTTAAAATATCAATTCTAGAAAAAGAAAGATCAATATCATTCCAATCAAAATAATTAGAGAATAAATTCGATAAATTAGCACAAGATTTTTCTAAAAACTTGCTTTTAACATCCATAAGATTAACCTTAACATTGATTGTTTTTAAGTGACCACTTAAATCAATTAAGCATAAAAGTTCAAATCAATATATTTTTATCACATAAAAATAAACATTAAAAGGTTAGTTTAATATAACTATTAAAAAATAAACTTACCGTTTACATTAATAAGTGAAATTCAGTTAAAAATGTGAAAGTTAATTTCACATTAATTATTAAATATATTTAATTAACTATTAATTATTGGAGAAAATATGAAACCCGATTGGCATTCTGCGGATATCATTGCCGCAATAAGAAAAAAAGGCTCAACTTTGTCAGCGATATCTCGATCTGCTGGTTTAAATTCAGCCACACTTAGTAATGCCCTTTCAAGGCGCTGGCCTAAAGGAGAAAGAATTATTGCAGAATTTTTAGAGATAACCCCCGCTGAAATATGGCCATCTCGTTATATGAAAAAATAAATTATGAATTATGATGATAAATAATATTAAGCTAAATATAAACGGGCATTAACGCTGCCCGTTTATTAATTTTAAATGATTAACTCGATACTTTCAGTCCAATTAGGCCCGCGACTATTAAGCCTAAACTCAGCAAACGAAATATATTCGCTGACTCACCCAAGAAAATAATACCGACAATTGCGGTACCAACTGCACCAATTCCCGTCCAGATTGCATAAGCTGTTCCAGCTGGCAAATCACGCATTGCATAGGCTAACAGTCCCATACTTGCAATAATGGCAACAATAGTAATGATACTTGGTGTGAGTCGGGTGAAACCGTGGGTATATTTTAATCCAATCGCCCAAACAATTTCTAATAGACCAGCGAATAAGAGGATGATCCAGGCCATTGCCATTTCTCCTGTAAACTACTCAGGGTCGTCCCCATTATTTGAACGTAATTCAGGTCGTCCTGGACACGGTTGATTTGAGTATTTATTATAAACGTTCGCGTTCTAAGACTCAAGCCATGCAAAATAACATATAAGTCCAAATCAGTGACGGTAATTAACCTATTTATACTTTATTTTATCATCTAGCACAGTTGTCATCGCACTCTTGTATCACCAAGGGTAAAGTAGAAAGCATAATGTCGATTATTATTGAGAAAATAGCATGAGTTTCAAAGATATATTACTCGCCCTTTGCGTGGTGATTATTTGGGGCGTTAACTTTGTGATTATCAAACTTGGGGTCACCGCCTTACCACCACTATTACTTGGTGCGTTACGTTTTGCTTTCGTCGCATTTCCTGCGATTTTTATTTTTAAACGACCTAAAATTCCCTTTAAATTGCTGTTGTTATATGGGCTGACTATCAGCTTTGGGCAGTTTGCATTTCTTTTTAGTGCCATTAGAGTCGGAATGCCAGCTGGAATCACCTCTGTCATTCTTCAGTCCCAAGCCTTTTTTACTCTACTATTAGGGGCTATGATTTTAAAAGAATCCCTTCAAGCCACACATTTTATTGGTATGTTTATTGCTATTGCGGGACTCACTGTTTTAGCCAATGGAGCCACCTCTGGCGGGCTAGATGATATTCCATTCCTTGGGCTAATGTTTACATTAATTGCCGGATTATCATGGGCATGTGGAAATATCACCAATAGAATTATTATGCAAAACCAAGGTGAAAATAAGTGTAGTGCTCTCTCTCTTGTTAGTTGGAGTGCTCTAATTCCAATTATTCCATTTTTGCTGTGCTCATGGATTTTTGAAGGTGAAGACGCAATCGTTGAAGGGCTATCCTCTTTCAATTGGTCAATATTTGGCGTGATCCTATATCTTGCCTACTTATCAACTTTTATTGGCTATGGGCTATGGGGTGTACTGCTAGGACGTTACGAAGCATGGCGAGTTGCTCCCTTCTCGCTTCTCGTTCCCGTTTTTGGATTGAGTAGTAGTGCATTATTCCTTGGTGAACATATCAATAGCATACAAATTGCTGGCCTCATCTTGATTATGTTAGGTCTTATTATGACGCTTTTTGGTAAAAAAATAATCCAACGCTTAAGACAGGCTTAAATCTACATATTGAAATACCGGAGGTTTTATCTTCCGGTTTCTTTTTATGAATACCAAATATTCCCGCTTTTTTAATCAAAAAAACAAAAGATAGAATTAGATTTAAATATTGAAATAATTAATATTTTCAGAATTCAACCTTGTACCCATTTGTTTTCATAGTCACAATCCGAATAAAATCCAATAATTTACCCTTATTTAGTGATATGAACTGCAATTATTAAATTTACTTACAAGTTTCAACTTGGTGTCTCGTTTTAGCTACTTTTCCTTTCCTCTAAGTATGGTTATACCTTTCACAGTTTTACTTAAATTAATAATAAAAAACCAATAAATTAATAGACGGGGATAGCTATGGGTAAACAATTGATATGGATTGCTCTCGCTCTGCTTGGCGCTTTTTCGCTAGGTTATGTAGCCTTAAATCGTGGTGAACAGATAAACGCACTGTGGATTGTTGTTGCCGCAGTCTGCGTTTATCTTATCGCATATCGTTATTATGGTATTTTTATTGCCAAGAAAGTGCTTCAAGTTGACGAAACGCGCATGACACCTGCAATTCGTCATAATGATGGGCTTGATTACGTTCCAACAGATAAAAAAGTTTTATTTGGTCACCATTTTGCCGCAATCGCCGGTGCAGGTCCTTTAGTCGGCCCTGTGCTTGCTGCACAGATGGGTTATCTCCCCGGCATGTTATGGCTGCTTGCAGGCGTTGTGCTCGCTGGTGCGGTTCAAGATTTTATGGTGTTATTTGTATCAACACGCCGTGATGGCCGTTCTTTAGGCGAGTTAGTTAAAGAGGAAATGGGCAATACCGCGGGAATTCTCGCACTCATCGCCTGTTTTATGATTATGGTCATCATTCTAGCCGTTCTCGCCATGATTGTTGTAAAAGCTTTAACTCATAGCCCTTGGGGAACTTATACAGTTGCATTTACTATCCCTCTCGCTATTTTTATGGGAATTTATACACGCTATATTCGTCCCGGACGCATTGGTGAAGTTTCCATAATCGGTTTAGTCTTTTTAATCTTCGCAATTATTTCTGGAGGCTGGATAGCCGAAAGCGAAACATGGGCTCCTTACTTTGATTATACAGGTGTACAACTAACCTGGATGCTAGTTGGCTATGGCTTTGTTGCTGCTGTTTTACCTGTATGGTTATTACTTGCACCACGAGACTATCTTTCCACCTTCTTAAAAATTGGTACAATTATTGGTCTTGCTATTGGTATTTTAATTTTAAATCCTAGCCTGCAAATGCCTGCATTAACTAAATATATTGATGGTACAGGCCCAGTTTGGGCGGGCGACCTTTTCCCATTCTTATTTATTACCATTGCTTGTGGCGCAGTTTCTGGTTTCCATGCTTTGATTGCATCTGGTACCACACCGAAAATGCTCGCCAATGAAAATCAAGCCTGCTTTATCGGTTATGGTGGCATGTTAATGGAGTCATTTGTCGCTATCATGGCATTGGTCGCAGCTTGTGTGATTGACCCTGGTGTTTATTTCGCTATGAATAGTCCAATGGCAATGCTTGCACCTGCTGGAACACAAGATGTCGTGGTATCAGCTGCTCAAGTTGTTAGTAGTTGGGGTTTTCAAATCACACCTGATCAATTACATCAAATAGCCAATGATGTTGGTGAAAGTAGCATTATTTCTCGCGCAGGAGGAGCACCAACACTTGCTGTTGGTATGGCTTACATTCTACACGGTGCATTAGGCGGGTTGATGAACGTGGCATTCTGGTATCACTTTGCCATTTTATTTGAAGCCTTATTTATTCTTACCGCTGTTGATGCAGGTACCCGTGCTGCGCGCTTTATGTTACAAGATTTACTGGGTGTTATTTCTCCGTCCATGAAACGAACCGATTCGCTACCAGCCAATCTAATGGCAACCGCATTATGTGTACTTGCTTGGGGCTATTTCCTTCATCAAGGTGTCGTTGACCCACTTGGCGGTATCAATACCTTATGGCCGCTGTTTGGTATTGCCAACCAAATGCTCGCAGGTATGGCATTAATGCTATGTGCAGTTGTGCTATTCAAAATGAAGCGTCAAAGATATGCGTGGGTCGCCTTGGTACCAACATCTTGGTTATTGATTTGTACCATGACTGCTGGCTGGCAAAAAACCTTCAGTGAAGATGCACGAGTTGGCTTCTTAGCTGTAGCAAATAAATTCCAAGCAATGATTGATAGCGGTAATATTCCTGTGCAGTATACTGAATCACAATTGAATCAGTTAATATTCAATAACCGATTAGATGCAGGCTTAACCATATTCTTTATGATTGTCGTCGTCTTCTTAGCGCTATTCTCAATACGTACCGCGCTAAAAGCATTGAAGTCTGATGAGCCAACTGCTAATGAGGTTCCTTATGAGCCAATGCCAGCAAACTATAAAGATATCGTGGCCAATACACGCCATCATTAAGTTGGTTATCAATAATTAAATTATATGCGACAAAAAAGTCGATATCTAAAATAATTTGTGTTGTAGCTAGGCGGTAAGCGAGGATATCCTTAGGAGCATACATAAGTATGTGACTAAGGTAGCTGAGCGAAGCCAACAACGCTACAACACAAAATATGACGAGGATACAAAATGTTTGGAGCACTGGGTAATGCGGCACGCTATCTAGGCCAAGCGGCAAAAATGATGGTCGGTATCCCTGATTATGATAACTATGTTGCACATATGCAGGTAACTCATCCCGATCAAACACCGATGACCTACGAAGAGTTTTTCAAAGAACGGCAAGATGCGCGCTATGGCGGTAAGGGTGGGCCCAAATGTTGTTAATGCTCACTAGTTGAATTTTAAACATAAAAAAGCCGTGGTATTGAAGCCACGGCTTTTTGTCTTTCAATTCGATCGTGAAAAATTATTTTACGCGTGAAACGTATTCACCTGAACGCGTATCAACTTTGATAATTTCACCGATTTGAACAAATAGAGGAACCTTAACTACTGCGCCTGTGCTCAGCGTTGCTGGTTTACCACCTGTACCTGCTGTATCACCCTTCAGACCTGGATCTGTATCTGTGATTTCTAATTCAACAAAGTTTGGTGGTGTCACTGAAATTGGACGACCATCCCACAGTGTTAAAATACATTCAGCTTGATCAACTAACCATTTAGCGTTATCGCCAACGGTTTTTTCATCTGCCGCTAACTGTTCGAAAGTCTCATTGTTCATGAAATGCCAGAACTCACCGTCGTTATAGAGGTAAGTTAAGTTCATATCCATGACATCCGCACCTTCTGCAGAATCAGTAGATTTAAATGTTTTTTCCAACAATTTGTTAGAAATCAGTTTACGAAGACGCACACGTGCGAACGCTTGACCTTTACCCGGTTTAACAAATTCACTTTCAAGAACGACACAAGGCTCACCATCTAACATGATTTTAAGACCTGAGCGGAATTCATTGGTACTATAAGTAGCCATGGAGATCCTCTAATTTATAAACTAAAAATGGCATAGCCAAAAAATGGTCGATATTATAACTCAAAATACCCCATCCAGAGAAGTCTGGATACAACAACTTGCTGAAGCAATCACGGATCCTGATGAATTGCTGCAAATATTAAACTTGGAAAGCCACCAACCATCGAAAGAAGGTCATAGTGCACGTCAGTTATTTCCACTACGTGTTCCTCATCCTTTTGTCTCTAGAATGAAAAAAGGCGATCCATTAGACCCTCTACTATTGCAAGTGTTAACCGCAAAAGCAGAGTTCGATATACATCCCGGCTTTTCTGTTGATCCACTGGAAGAGCAAGATAATGCGATCCCAAGTTTACTGCATAAATACCACAATCGCGCATTAATGCTGGTTAAAGGTGGCTGTGCAGTAAACTGCCGCTACTGTTTTCGCAGGCATTTTCCTTATGAAGATAACAAGGGAAATAAAAATAACTGGTTAGTGGCGATGGATTATATAAAAAATCACACTGAACTCAATGAAATCATCTTCTCAGGTGGTGATCCTTTGATGGCAAAAGACAGTGAGCTCGATTGGCTGATTAGCCAACTTGAATCTATTGAGCATGTTAAGCGCCTTAGAATTCACTCTCGTTTGCCGGTTGTTATCCCTGAACGTATCACTGATGCCTTGTGTGATAGGCTGGCAAACTCACGCCTACAAGTCATTATGGTGACTCACGTTAATCATGCCAACGAAATTGATGCAGACTTTAGTGCTGCGATGCAAAAGCTTAAAAACGCAAAAGTCACTTTATTAAACCAAAGCGTCTTACTACGCCAAGTTAATGATAATGTCACCGCGCTAGCTAATCTAAGTAATACCTTATTTGATGCCGGAATTTTACCCTACTACTTACATGTGCTGGATAAAGTACAAGGCGCTGCGCACTTTCTCGTGAGCGATCAAGAAGCTAGGCAGCTTATCCAACAGCTACTTAGTCGAGTTTCGGGATATCTAGTACCCAAGCTTGCGCGGGAAATTGGAGGAGAGCCAAGTAAAACACTACTCGACCTCAATTTAAGGCAAAATTAAAATTGAAAAACGCCCGAATTACTGAGAACTATTGAGTAATCCAAAATCAAATAGTTTCAATCGGGCGTTATTAATTCATTTTAAGGGCACTTATAAACTTGGCCAATCATTTTACTGTCTACGGGTATGAAACTAGAAAGAATGGTTTCACTCGGGCTAGTTGCGCCAAAAATCACATTACCACCCATTGCTGCTGCTTTATTACGTAAATCGTTAGCAGCACTGCGCATAGCGCTAGATTCATTATTCACACCACTCAACCAGTTGCTTTGAGTCCCTGCGACCTGACCAAGAAGCTGGCAATCACTTCCAGGTTGATTTTCAACAAAACGAACTTGTGAGCCTGCTGAAGATAAATTAGTGGTTGTCGTACAACCTGCTAACAGCAGCAATGCAGCAGCACCAAGCAATACTTTAATTCGCATGTTTTCCCTCATTATTCATTATGTTTTTGCAGCTGGTTTGAAAATGCCTTTAGTTAATATCGTCCAATCATTTGTTTTATAACTCTATTTTATGAAACACTTAGATTTTCATCTACATTTCTAAACAGCGATAGAGTCAAAATTCACACCCTATTGGGCGATAAAATTCGAATGTCGTTAACGCGCTAACTAAAAGTAATCAATATTCACGTTTTCATATACCATCAGTCGAATAGAGTTTACCACAAAACCACCAATACACCCTGTTCTGTTCTTTACTTATTTAGACCATTTTTTACCTTACGCTAAATATAACCTGATGCACTACCTTTGCGCAAAAATAATTGCAAAGCACAATTGTTAGCAATAAAAAAACCGGCATCGCTAGGTAAACTAACAATGCCGGTCTTATTAGGCTTCACCATCTCTAGTGTCATCCACTAGAGCGATTAGAGCATAATGCAGCCAAATGGCTTACATCATACCGCCCATTCCACCCATTCCGCCCATACCGCCTGCACCTAAATCAGATGCATCTGATTTTGGCAGATCAGTAACCATAGCTTCTGTAGTGATCATCAGGCCTGCGATAGAACCTGCAAATTGCAGCGCTGAACGTGCAACTTTAGTTGGGTCCAAAATACCCATAGCAATCATATCGCCATAAGTATCAGTTGCCGCGTTGTAACCTTCGTTGCCTTTAGAAGCTTTAACGTTGTTAACAACCACAGACGCTTCAGCACCTGCGTTAGTTACGATTTGACGCATTGGTGATTCCATTGCACGTAATGCAACACGGATACCAACGGTTTGATCTTCGTTATCGCCTTTCATGCCTTCAAGCTTAGCAGCAACACGAACCAGTGCAGTACCACCACCAGCAACAACGCCTTCTTCTACTGCTGCGCGAGTTGCATGTAGAGCATCATCAACGCGAGCACGTTTTTCTTTCATTTCAACTTCAGTTGCTGCACCGACTTTAATGACTGCAACGCCGCCAGCTAATTTAGCCACACGCTCTTGCAGTTTTTCACGGTCATAATCTGAGGTTGATTCTTCGATCTGTTGACGGATTTGAGCAACACGTCCTGCAATTGTCGCTTCATCACCAACACCATCGATGATAATAGTGGTATCTTTATTAATAACGATACGTTTTGCTTGACCCAAATCTTCTAATGTTGCTTTTTCAAGCTCCATACCGATTTCTTCAGAGATCACAGTCGCGTTAGTCAATACAGCGATATCTTGCAGCATTGCTTTACGACGATCACCAAAACCAGGGGCTTTAACTGCGGCTACTTTCACGATGCCACGCATAGTATTAACAACCAAAGTTGCCAACGCTTCGCCTTCAACATCTTCTGCAACAATCAGAAGTGGTTTGCTTGCTTTCGCAACGCCTTCTAATACTGGCAATAATTCACGAATGTTAGAGATTTTTTTATCAACTAACAGGATGAATGGGTTTTCCAGCTCAACTGCGCCTGTTTCAGGTTTGTTGATGAAATAAGGAGACAGGTAACCGCGATCGAACTGCATACCTTCAACAACATCCAGCTCATCTTCCAGACCAGTACCTTCTTCAACAGTGATAACGCCTTCTTTGCCGACTTTATCCATTGCTTCTGCGATTAATTTACCAACGGTTTCGTCAGAGTTTGCAGAAATAGTACCAACCTGTGCGATTGATTTAGTATCTGAACATGGAACAGAAAGCGCTTTAAGCTCTTCAACTGCTGCAATAACGGCTTTATCGATACCGCGTTTCAAATCCATCGGGTTCATACCCGCAGCAACCGCTTTCAAGCCTTCAGTGATGATAGCTTGAGCAAGAACTGTTGCAGTTGTTGTACCGTCACCCGCTGCATCGTTAGCTTTAGATGCAACTTCTTTCAGCATCTGAGCACCCATGTTTTCGAATTTATCTTCTAATTCAATTTCACGTGCAACAGAAACACCATCTTTAGTGATAACAGGTGAGCCAAAAGATTTATCTAAAACTACGTTGCGGCCTTTAGGACCTAAAGTTACTTTTACTGCATCAGCAAGAATATTCACACCACGAAGCATTTTCGTACGTGCATCACTACCAAATTTAACGTCTTTAGCTGCCATTATCTCTTTCCTTCAAATTCTTTTCGTTAGTTGAGAAGTTTTAAGTGAAAATTACGCTTCAACAATCGCCAGAATATCGCTTTCTGACATGATCAACACTTCTTGATTGTCGATTTTTTCAGCTTTCACGCCATAACCGTCGTTAAAAATCACGATATCGCCAACTTTAACATCCAGTGCTTTAATTTCACCATTTTCAAGGATGCGACCGTGGCCTACTGCAAGGACTTCACCACGAGTAGATTTACCCGCTGCAGTTCCCGTTAAAACAATTCCACCCGCAGATTTTGATTCAACTTCTTTACGTTTAACGATGACACGGTCATGCAATGGACGAATTTTCATTAATAGTTCTCCTGTAAACAAAGTCCACACTAGGTAACGGACGATACCAGTATGTCTCAAATAAACTAGTACCCTGTTTGAACAGATTGGGGCTAGCGGAAGAGACTTCAAGGGGGGAGATAAAAATTTTTTGTTTTTATCTCCCCTATAAATAAAGAAAATTAATTCTTCGAGCGAGGGTCTTTATCTGAATCTGTCGATTTATTCGAACCATCGATAGTATCTGAATTATCAATAGTATAAGAAGCATCATCCTGCTTACGTTGAAATTCACCTTCAAAAACATCACCATTTTGTGGATGGCTTCTACCTGGATTATTAAAGCCATTTCCAGGCTGATAAAAACGAATATGTGGGATCAACCGCATGACGAATAATTTTTGAACAGGGGGTAGCAGTAATAGCAGACCAATAAAGTCAGTAAAAAAGCCTGGCACAATTAATAAAAAGCCCGCTAATACTAGCGCAACACTTTTAATCATTTCAGCCGCAGGACTTTCACCAGAAACTAATTTTTGCTGAATCTGCATAACATTTTTCATACCTTGATTCTTCACCAAGGAAACCCCTAAACAAGAGGTCAGAACAACTAAAAGGAGTGTCATTAACACGCCAACTTCAGTAGCAACTCGGACAAATATGACTGACTCAATGTAAATGAGAAGACATATCAATATTAGTGGTAACCAGCGCACAAGTTCTCCTTTATTTCAATAAGCTATCAACTATTTAATGCCTCTAGGGAAACCTTTGTGAACTGCATCTAAGAGACAACGTTCAATATTCGCTTTTTTCTTTAGTATAGCCATAATAATTGGGATGAATATAACGTATTTCAACTGTTGGTTTTTTTTAGTTAGTAGCACTTATCTGTGACTCAGATCACACATCGTGAAATCTGTTTCATAAATCAAACTATATAGTGATCTAGGTTCAAGGCATTATCTGTGTAAAAGCATATGATCTACCCATAAATCAGTAGAACATAATGCTGACAACGGAGTAATAGGTGTTAACCACCTGCAAAGTTTTGTTTCACGGTATATATATTTTTTTTAGAAGCGCATAAAACGGACAGTAACTGTAATCTAATTAAGAAGGTTCTCATGTCAAACAATTTTCGTATCGAAGAAGACCTGTTAGGTAAGAAAGAAGTTCCAGCAGATGCCTATTATGGTGTTCATACTCTACGTGCGATTGAAAACTTTTATATAAGTGACCGCACCATCAATGATGTCCCAGAGTTTATCCGTGGCATGGTTATGGTAAAAAAAGCCGCCGCTTTAGCTAATAAAGAGCAACACACTATTCCGCGTAGTATTGCGGAAACTATCATCAAAGCATGTGATGTGATTTTGAACGATGGTAAATGTATGGACCAGTTCCCTGTTGACGTATTCCAAGGTGGTGCGGGTACATCACTCAACATGAATACCAACGAAGTTCTGGCAAACATTGGTCTTGAACTAATGGGTCATAAGAAAGGGGAATATGAGTTCCTAAACCCAAATGACCATTTGAATAAAAGCCAATCTACCAACGATGCATACCCTACCGGGTTCCGTATCGCAGTGTACAACTCTGTATTAAAATTAATTGAATCTGTTACTTACCTGAAAAAAGGTTTCGAAAGAAAAGCAGAAGAATACAAAGACATTCTGAAAATGGGTCGTACCCAGTTGCAGGATGCTGTTCCAATGACTGTTGGTCAAGAATTCCATGCTTTTGCAACTCTTTTAAAAGAAGAAGAGAAAAACTTAAAACGCAGCATCGATTTACTGCTTGAAGTTAACTTAGGTGCAACGGCTATCGGTACTGGTCTGAATACTGCTCCTGGTTATCAAAAACTTGCAGTTGAGAAATTAGCTGAGGTTACAGGCCTAGCTTGTGTTCCAGCAGAAGACCTCATCGAAGCAACATCTGACTGTGGTGCTTACATTACCGTTCATGCGGCATTGAAACGTCTTGCAGTTAAATTGTCTAAAATCTGTAATGACTTACGTTTGTTGTCTTCAGGTCCACGTACTGGATTGAAAGAAATTAATCTGCCAGAATTACAAGCAGGTTCTTCAATCATGCCAGCAAAAGTTAACCCTGTTATTCCAGAAGTTGTGAACCAAGCTTGCTTTAAAGTTATGGGTAACGATATTTGCGTAATGATGGCAGCAGAAGCGGGTCAGTTGCAGTTAAACGTTATGGAACCAGCAATTGGTCAAGCAATGTTTGAATCAATTTCGCTGCTAAATAACGCTTGTCGCAACCTCGTCGAGAAATGCGTCGATGGCATCACAGTGAATAAAGAAATCTGTGAAGCATTCGTGTTTAACTCTATCGGTATCGTCACTTACTTAAACCCATTCATCGGTCACCATAATGGTGATATCGTGGGTAAAATTTGTGCTGAAACAGGTAAAAGTGTCCGCGAAGTCGTACTTGAGCGTGGTCTACTGACTGAAGCTGAATTGGATGATATTTTCTCTGTTGAGAACTTAAAACACCCAGCTTACAAAGCAAAAAGATTTGATGACTAAAAATAGATGCAAATCATAAATAATACTTAAAAATAAAGGCACGCCTCTCATTAGAAAGCGTGCCTTTTTTGATTAATGCACATACAAAAAATTAACATAATATTTTCATAATTTTAATTTTCATTTTATCGAGGAGTAAGCACTATGTTAGCCGTAGAATTTATTATTGTTCTGCTGGCCATTTTTTTGGGGGCCCGTCTTGGTGGGATAGGTATCGGCTTTGCCGGTGGCCTAGGTGTTTTGGTACTCGCAGCTATTGGCGTGAAACCGGGCACAATTCCATTTGACGTAATCTCTATTATCATGGCTGTTATCGCTGCCATCTCTGCAATGCAAATTGCAGGTGGTCTCGATTATTTGGTTGCTCAAACAGAAAAATTATTACGTCGTAATCCAAAATACATCACGATCCTAGCCCCTATCGTGACTTATTTTCTGACGCTATTTGCAGGTACAGGTAATATTTCATTAGCAACACTACCTGTTATTGCTGAAGTTGCGAAAGAGCAAGGTGTAAAACCATGTCGTCCACTATCTACCGCCGTAGTTGCAGCGCAGATAGGTATCACTGCATCACCAATTTCTGCAGCAGTTGTCTATATGGCCTCTGTTATGGAAAATCCAGCAATGATGGGTGCAGGTAACACTGTCAGCTACATCACGCTGTTAGGGATTTTATTGCCATCAACATTCCTTGCGATTATTTTGATGTCATTCATCATCTCTTGGACTTTCAACTCTAAACTTTCTGATGACCCAATCTATCAAAAACGTTTAGCTGAAGGTTTAGTTGAACTACGTGGTAGCCAAGTAAAAGAAATCAAAGACGGTGCTAAAGCCTCTGTTCTGCTATTTCTATTAGGTGTTGTGAGTGTCGTTGCTTATGCAATCATTAACAGCCCAAGTTTAGGGATCGTTGAAACACCGTTGATGAATACGACGAATGCCATTTTGATCATCATGTTAACTGTTGCAACACTGATCACTGTACTGTGCCGTGTCAATACGGATGCTATCCTCAACTCAAGTACATTTAAAGCAGGTATGAGTGCATGTATCTGTATCTTAGGTGTGGCCTGGTTAGGTGATACTTTCGTACAACATAACTTAGACTGGATCAAAGCAACTGCGGGTGACCTAATCCACGAACACTCTTGGATGTTAGCAGTTATTTTCTTCTTCTGTTCAGCTCTTCTTTATTCACAAGCTGCAACTGCTAAAGCACTGATGCCAATGGCATTAGCACTGCATGTTAGCCCACTGACTGCCATCGCTTCTTTTGCAGCGGTATCAGGCCTGTTCATTCTGCCAACTTACCCAACACTTGTTGCGGCGGTTCAAATGGATGATACCGGGACAACACGTATTGGTCGCTTAGTCTTTAACCACCCATTCTTTATACCAGGTACTATCGCCGTTGCATTAGCCGTTACATTCGGCTTCCTATTTGGCGGTATGATGCTGTAGTTGTGGTAAAAAAAACGAATTAATATCATAAAAAACCCGTGGTAGCAGTTTTAAACTGAATACCACGGGTTTTTCTTTATTGGTTAATGCAACCCATCTATGGTTCTTATTTCTTGGTTTATAGCTGTTGCCCTATCTTAAGTACTGTAGCGACGTTATACGCGGTTTGCTGTAAGTTAATCTCACCTTGTGTTAATGCTTCGTCCAATTTAGATAGGCGAGGTAAGATACTAAAAAACGCATCAATCCCTTCTTGATGTAATCCTTCCACACCATCACCTAAAACACCGCTAAGTGCTATCACGGGAACATGATGTTTTGCAGCTACTTTAGCAATACCTATTGGCGCTTTACCGCCAGCAGTTTGCCCATCCATGCTTCCTTCCCCTACAATCACTAATGAGGTATCCACGATTTCCTGTTCTAATTTGACCGCCTCAATAACAATATCAATCCCAGGCTTTAATTGTGCATTCATAAATGCCGCTGCGGCAACAGAGATACCCCCAGCGGCACCGCCGCCGGCTAGATGACGATAGTTTTGGCCTTTAACCTGCTCAATAACATCAGCAAGTCGATTTAATCCATTTTCAAGTTCAACGACCATTTCAGGTGTGGCTCCTTTTTGCGGGCCAAACACCACAGCCGCACCTCGAGTACCGACTAATGGATTATCCACATCACAAGCCACATTTATTGAGCAATCCAATAAGCGAGAGTCTAGCGCCGAAATATCAATCTTTGCGATTTGATTTAAGACCTTACCGCCAGTACCCAGTACATTTTGTTTATCATCATAAAAAACTGCGCCAAGGGCTTGTAGCATGCCGACCCCACCATCCACTGTCGCACTACCACCAATACCTAAAATAATCTGAGAAACACCTTTATCAAGTGCATCTTGAATCAATTGCCCAGTACCATAACTACTCGTCAGCATTGGATTTCGTTGTTCGGGAGCCACTAACATTAATCCGCTAGCTTGAGCCATTTCGATAACGGCGGTTTTCCTAGCCGCTAATAAACCATAATATGCCATTGTTGGCTCACCAAGAGGGCCTTTAACCTTTATGGTGACTCGTTCGCCCCCTACTGCTGCGATAAATGCATCAACTGTGCCTTCACCACCATCGGCAATAGGTAAACAGACATATTGTGCATCTGGAAATACCATTTTAAATCCTTTCATAACGGCTTTTGCTGCAACTTCTGCACACATGCTTTCTTTGAAAGAATCGGGAGCTATGATAATTTTCATAATATGATCACCTATCGAAAACTGAGTCATTTTTTAATAATAGCACTCTCATGAGTAATTATTATCTCTTATTAGCTAAATGTATTAGATTATTTATCGCTATTTTAGGAAATTAAAAACCTCATCTTAAGATCTAAGTCTTTATTTTTAATCATCATGGTAACTTAAACGAAAGCTTAACTATCTAATTAACGCTATTGTATCAGAAGAATCACAATTTAAAAGATTAAATGGAAAAATTTTCCAATTAAAATTAACCATAAATAACAACGTTTTAAAAAAATAAACTCAAGAAACATTCTATTAAATCAAACGAAATAGCGTTAAATCACTAAAAAATGAGTTAATGTTAATTTAATTCACAATAAAATCATTTAAATAACTTATGAAGTTAAAATAAAACCACAAATTAAAATTGTAACTATATGTTTTTTATTAACTTTAAAACATAATAGTGCTCTAGATCTATTTTTTGGAAAATTTTCTTAAAAATACATTGCCTATCAGAGTTAAGGGTGGCTATATTAAACCCAAGAAATAATTAAAAACTGCTAGTAATAATAATAAAATAAAGTTAACTAATAACTATATATAAATAATAAGTTATTAAGTTGACGCATATATAAAAAATAAGATTGTTTAAAATTTTGAAATAATAACTTTGGTATTTTATTAAAAATTCGATTAGTTAAATCTCTCGCTTTCATATTTAAATTATATGCGTGAAAGGACACATATATGAACCGATCAAACGAAAAAGAGATTTATCGTGAACGTGGTTACACTGATGACCTATTACCTAAAGATCCCGAGCAAAGAACATGGAAAGCATTTAATTATTTTACTCTCTGGATGGGATCTGTACACAACGTTCCAAATTACCTAATGGTGGGCGGCTTTTTCATTTTAGGTCTCTCAACCATGAATATCATGTTTGCTATTGTACTTAGCTCCATTTGTATTGCATTTATCATGGTAATGAATGGTGCTGCCGGCTCTAAATATGGTATTCCATTTCCCATGCTACTTCGTGCATCTTATGGTATCAAAGGCTCACTTTTCCCAGGAATATTAAGAGGATGTGTTGCAGCGATTATGTGGTTTGGCTTGCAATGTTTTACCGGTTCACTGGCCTTATTAATTCTCATTGGTAAAATTTGGCCTGAATTTTTAAACATCGGTAATGGCGAAACCTATATGGGTGTGACGATTCCTGCTTTCATGGTGTTTATTATTTTTTGGGCCATGAATGTCGCTATCGGACTCGGTGGCGGTAAAGTACTCAATAAACTGACTGCAATCTTAAATCCTTGTATCTACATACTATTTGGTGGTATGGCAATCTGGTCAATCTCTTTAGTAGGTATTCAACCTATTCTTGACTATATTCCAAACGGAATTAGCGAAGCGCCAAGTAAAGTCTTTTTCTTTTTCATCGTAATTAATAGCGTGGTCGCGGTCTGGGCTGCACCTGCGGTAAATGCCTCAGACTTCACGCAATATTCATCTAGTTTCAAGAAACAAGCCTTTGGACAAACCGCCGGTTTACTTGTTGCCTACTTACTCTTTGCTATCAGCAGTGTGTGTATATTAGCAGGCGCTAGTATTCACTACGGTGTAAATACATGGAACGTTCTCGACATTGTGCAAAAATGGGATAGTTTATACGCGTCACTATTTGCTGTTATTGTCATATTGATGGCCACGATTTCAACAAATGCGGCAGGTAACATTATCCCAGCAGGCTATCAAATTGCATCATTGTATCCATCAAAATTAACTTATCGTCACGGTGTTATCATCGCCAGTATTATCAGTGTATTAATCATGCCTTGGAAATTAATTGAAAATCAGGACAGCATTTATACTTTCTTAGATATTATCGGCGGTATTTTAGGTCCTGTAGTCGGTGTCATGTTATCCCACTATTTTATTGTGATGCGTACGAAAATTAATTTAGATGTGCTGTATACAAAGGCGGGTGATTATAAATTCTATGAACACGGATTTAATATTACGGCATTCGTTGTCACTGTTATTGCCGTTATTTTCTCTCTCGGTGGAAAAATCATCCCCATACTTGAACCTGTATCGCGAGTATCTTGGTTCGCAGGCGTGATATTAGCTTTCGTTCTCTACTCTTTATTTAAAAAAGACACAACAAAAGCAATACAAAAAGAAGCTTTATTAAATGCGGATTCTGATATTGCAATAAAGAACCCTGCATAGTTTGGAATAAAGAACCTATTCAGCTCATTAATTTTTAATATATCGAATAATACGCTGAACAGTAATGTTAATAAAATGAAAGAATAATCTTATCTAAGGAATACCTATGTCATACGATTTAATCATTAAAAACGGCACTGTCATTCTTGAAAACGAAGCAACAATTACTGATATTGCGATAAAAGATGGCAAAATATCTGCCATTGGCGCAGGTTTATCCGGTGCTAAAGAAGAAATAAATGCAGTCGGTTTAATTGTATCTCCAGGTATGGTTGATCCTCACGCACATATATCAGAGCCCGGCAGAACGCATTGGGAAGGCTACCAAACCGGAACGCGTTCAGCAGCAAAAGGCGGTATAACAACAATTATCGAGATGCCTTTAAACCAATTACCCGCAACGGTTGACCGTGAAAGTATTGAAATTAAATTTGATGCCGCTTCCGGTAAATTATCCGTTGATGCCGCACAACTCGGGGGATTGGTTTCTTATAATCTAGGGAAATTACACGAACTTGATGATGTAGGCGTTGTCGGCTTCAAATGCTTTATTGCAACCTGTGGTGATAAAACAATTGATAATGACTTCCGTGAAGTTAATGACTTTCAATTCTTACGTGGCGCTGAAATTATTAGCGAGTTTGGTTCTCCCGTACTCATTCACTGCGAAAATGCAGCAATCTGTGACGCATTAGGCCTTGAAGCTGAGGCTGAAGGACGGATAACTGCACATGATTATGTTGCCTCTCGCCCTGTATATACTGAAATTGAAGCTATTCGCCGCGTGCTTTATCTCGCCAAAGTTGCGAATTGCCCAGTCCATATCTGCCATATTAGTAGTCCTGAAGGTGTCGATGAAGTCACCAAAGCGCGTAATGAAGGTCAAAAGGTAACCGCAGAATCTTGCCCACACTATTTTGCCCTTACAACTGATGACTTTGCCAAAATTGGCAATACCGCTAAATGTTCGCCACCTATCCGAGATGCACAGAATCAAAAAGGAATGTGGGAGAAATTATTCAAAGGTGAAATAGATTGTTTAGGCTCTGATCACTCCCCATGTCCACCAGAAATGAAAGAGGGTCATGTATTTAAATCATGGGGTGGTATTGCTGGAATGCAAAACTGTGTAGATATTATGTATGATGAAGCCGTTCAGAAACGTGGGATGAGCCTACCTTTGTTTGCCCAAATAATGGCAACTAATGCCGCGAAAATATTTGGCTTAAAACATAAAGGGTCTATTACCATCGGTAAAGATGCTGACTTTGTTTTCATCAAACCTAACTCAGCTTATGAATTAAAATCTGAAGATTTGGAATACCGTCATAAAATTAGCCCATACATTGGTCGAGAAATTGGCGCTCAAATTGCTCGTACCATTTTACGTGGTGAAACCATCTATGAGTTAAAAACAGGTGTGCGTAAAAACCCAATTGGTAAATTTATATTGAAGCACCAGCAGTAATGTTGTATTGAACGATACAGCACACGCTTAATTGAGTGTGCTGTATTGTCATTTTAATAGGAAGTGATTATGTTTAGTTTGAACAAAGATAACTGTTTGTCCGGTCTACAATGGTTCTTTTTTATTTTTTGCAATACTGTTGTTATTCCACCTACATTACAATCTGCATTTCATCTGTCTGATGCAACAACACTAACAATTACTCAATATGCCTTCCTTGCAACATCAGTTGCTTGCTTGATTCAAGCTATTGCAGGTCATAAACGGTCAATTATGGAAGGCCCAGCCGGTTTATGGTGGGGAACTATTCTTTCAGTGACATTTGCCGAGTCAGCTCAAGGCACACCTCTTGAAGTGATTGGTGGAAGCTTCGCGGTTGGTATTGCTATAGCAGGGATTATTACAGTTATAATTGGTATTAGTGGTGCAGGGAAATATCTCGCTTTACTATTTTCACCCGGTGTCATGGCTGTATTCATGTTTTTATTAGGTGCGAATTTAATCACTATATTCCTAAAAGGCATGCTTGGTCTCCCATTCAGTGCAACAACAGATATTGTGCACATTAACTTTGAAACGTTCCTACTTGCTTTATTTATTATGGCGATCATCATTGCGATTATTGTACTTCTTCCTCGAAATATTAATAAATATGCAGTACTTATCGGGTCAATTCTTGGTTGGTTTTTATTCTTAATTTTATTCAGATCAGAATCCACCGTTTCAAATAGTATTAATTGGCAACTTTTCCCATTAGGTAAAATTGAAACCATCAATTATGGTATTGTCGTGACCTGCATTATTGCTTCATTACTCAATACCTCAAATACCTTTGGCGCCATCAAAGGGACTGATATGTTCAATGCAAAGAACCCTTCAACACCAGCAATGTACAAAAGAAGTTTTATTACTTCCGGTACTATGACATTTATTTGTTCACCTTTAGGTATTGTGCCTTTTGCGCCTTTCGTTTCTTCTATCGGACTCATTACACAAACGAATGATTTCAGCAAAAAACCTTTTGTGATCGGCTCTATTTTCTTTTTAATTATCAGCTTGGTTCCTATTTTATCCAGTCTGTTTTCTTCGTTTCCTTTAGTCATCAGTAGTACCGTTATGATGGTGACTTACTTGCCTTTACTTTGGTCTTCTTTGCTCTTTATTCGCATACTTGAGCTCAATCCAAGAAATATTTATCGCCTTGCACTACCTTTATTTATTGGTATATTTTTAATGAGTGTTCCACCAACATATATGCAAGATATTCCATTAATGATAAGACCTATTGTCACTAATGGCTTATTAATGGGAATTATTATCTCAATAATTCTTGAAAATATATTCAAATGGGATGCTGTAAAATAAAACTTAACTAAGTTAATTTAATATAAAAGCGGAGCCTTAATTTATAGGCTCCGTTTTTTTTTAAAAAATTTTGTCTCTAACTTATTTTTTTCACATAAAAAATTTAATTATTACCCATAAAAAAAGCCCCACATACGTGGGGCAAATAAACGACTAGTTAAACTGTTTTACTACTTGTAACTACTTATTACTATTTTTAGAACATACTACGACTTCGGTAACTTAATCACTGAGCTTATGATTTGCCATAATTTCAATAGCTTTCACTAATGCCGAATGATCATTGTTTTCACCACCATGTGCGGCACATAGATTGAAAAGCTCTTGGCAAGTCGCCGTATTAGGCAAACTCATTGACAGTGCCTTAGCGCCTTGTAGAGCAAGATTTAAATCTTTTTGATGTAACGAAATACGAAAACCTGGGTCAAATGTACGCTTAACCATGCGTTCACCATGAACTTCTAAGATCCTTGAAGAAGCAAATCCCCCCATCAACGCTTCACGTACTCGTGCTGGGTCTGCACCCGCTTTAGAAGCAAATACAAGTGCTTCTGCTACCGCTTCAATGGTTAGTGCAACGATAATTTGATTAGCAACTTTGCATGTTTGTCCATCACCATTACCGCCCACTAAACTAATATTCTTACCCATCAGTTCAAACAATGGTTTCACTTTGGAAAATGAAGCCTCTTCTCCCCCCACCATGATGCTGAGTGTGCCCTGTTGAGCGCCAACTTCACCACCGGATACCGGTGCATCAAGATATTGGCCACCAAGTTCATTAATTTTTTTCGCATACTCTTTGGTTTCTATCGGTGAAATAGAACTCATATCTACAATAATTTTGCCTTTTAAGTTGGCAAAACCACAGCCATTCTCACCAAATAGAACCTCAGCAACCTGCGGAGTATCTGGCACCATAATAAATATGACATCTGAGTTTTCTGTCACTTCTTTCGGGTTATTATAGGCTTTAGCACCGCTTTCTAATAAAGAAGTAGGAAGAGTACCTCGAGTATTAACCGCTAACTCATGACCACCTTTAATCAAGTTCGCCGCCATTGGCGCACCCATAATACCTAAACCCACAAAGCCTAATTTCATGATCTACCCCTCATTATGAATATTGTTTTAACCAATCCAAACCCTGCTCTGTGGTTGTGGCCGGTTTATATTCACAGCCAATCCACCCTTGATAGCCCATAGCTTCAAGTTGCTCAAACAGATAGGTATAATTTATTTCCCCGGTTCCCGGTTCATGACGCCCTGGGTTATCCGCTAACTGGATATGTGAGATATGATTAAATAACTGCTTTATTGTTTCAGTTAATTCACCTTCCATACGCTGCATGTGGTAAATATCATATTGAAAATAAATATTTGGATGATTAACGCGTTTAATTAATTCTTTCACTTGAAAAGAACGGTTTAAATAGAAACCCGGAATATCAAAAGTATTCACCGCTTCGACAAGTAAACGAATATTTTCTTTAGACAGTAATTCAGCCGCAAAACGTAAGTTTTGTACTAACGTGATAAGCGTTTCGGCTTCAGAAAGCGCAGGATCTTTACGGCCAACTAGACAATTAATTTGTTTACAGCCTAATACCTTTGCGTATTCGATAGCCTGCTTAACACCTTGCTGAAACTCTTCTTGTCTTTGAGGTAAGCACGCAATTCCACGCTCTCCACCATCCCAATCACCAGCAGGAAGATTAAAGAGAACTTGAGTTAACTTATTATCATCAAGTTCTTTTTTAATCGCTTGCGCTGGAAAATCATAAGGAAACATATATTCCACAGCACTAAAGCCATTCTTAGCGGCGAGTTTAAAACGCTGCATAAAATCAACTTCAGTAAATAACATCGATAAATTAGCTGCAAACTTTGTCATCAGCTTATTTCCTTATTTATATTGATAGAATGCCGTTGCCGTTGGTGCATCCGCTTCAGAAGTTGCCACTTCTTCAAATTCAGTCACGTTATCCAATTCAGTTCCCATTGAAATATTCGTCACACGCTCAAGAATGATTTCAACCACAACAGGAACACTGAACTCTTTCATTAATTTTTCAGCTTGCTTAAAGGCTGGCGCAATATCTTCGGGTTTAAATACGCGAATGGCTTTACAACCAAGACCTTCAACAACTTTAACGTGGTCAACGCCATACTCGCCGATAACATCACAGTTAATATTCTCAAACGCGAGTTGAACACAATAATCCATATCAAAACCGCGTTGTGATTGACGAATTAAGCCTAAATAAGCGTTATTCACTACCACATGGATATATGGCAATTTAAATTGGGCACCGACAGCAAGCTCTTCAATCATAAATTGGAAGTCATAATCGCCAGAAACAGCGACTACTTTACGTTTAGGATCTGCAACACAAACCCCCAGAGCGGCAGGTAAAGTCCAGCCTAATGGGCCAGCTTGGCCACAGTTAATCCAATGGCGAGGCTTAAATACATGTAGCATTTGTGCGGCAGCAATTTGTGAGAGGCCAATCGTGGTGACATAACAAACATCACGACCAAATGCTTTATTCATCTCTTCATAAACGCGCTGTGGTTTGACTGGTGTATTATCAAAATGTGTTTTACGTAATAAGGTACGCTTACGCTCTTGGCACTGCGCAACCCACTTGCTGTAATCTGGCAATGTTCCCGCTTTTTTACGGGCTTTAGCGCGTTCAACTAATAAGTCTAATGCTAATTTAGCATCAGAAACTATCCCTAAATCAGGACAGAAAATACGACCAATTTGTGTTGGTTCAATATCAATATGGACTGTTTTACGGTTCCCAACGTATTTATCCGTTGAACCGGTATGACGGTTTGCCCAGCGATTACCAATACCTAGCAGAAAGTCTGATTCTAATAATGTGGCATTACCGTAACGATGAGATGTTTGCAAACCAACCATACCAGCCATTAACTCGTGGTCATCTGGAATTGAACCCCATCCCATCAATGTTGGAATAACAGGCGCATTACAAATCTCAGCTAATTCTTGCAGTTTGTCTGATGCATCCGCATTGATAACCCCACCACCCGCGATAATTAATGGTTTTTTAGCGGCGAATAGCATATCTAATGCTTTATCTACCTGAGCAACCGTTGCGGCAGGCTTATAGCTCGGTAATGGCTCATAAGTATCAGGATCAAACTCAATTTCAGCCACTTGAACATCAAATGGGAGATCAATCAGAACCGGTCCCGGACGTCCTGAACGCATTAAATGAAAGGCTTGCTGTAATACACGCGGCACCAATGCAGGCTCAAGGACAGTGGTCGCCATTTTAGTGACAGGTTTTGCAATTGATGCAATATCTACTGCTTGGAAATCTTCTTTATGTAACCGTGCCCTTGGTGCTTGACCCGTAATGCATAAAATAGGAATTGAGTCGGCTGATGCAGAGTAAAGCGCCGTGATCATATCAGTGCCTGCGGGACCCGAAGTCCCTAAACACATCCCAATATTACCCGGATTTGCTCTTGTATAGCCTTCTGCCATATGAGAGGCCCCTTCAACATGGCGTGCCAAATAATGCTGAATACCACCATGTTTGCGCATTGCACTATAGAAAGGATTTATTGCAGCACCTGGTACGCCAAAAGCGGTTGTAACGCCTTCTTTTTCCAGTACATACATTGCTGCATCAACTGCACGCATCTTAGCCATACTAACTCCTTTTATTGGAAAATTTTTCCAACTTGATTTTATGTCTAAAAAAACCGTTTAAAAAAACGGGTTATTTATCTATTTGTATTAGCGGATGCTAGCCACCCGCTATTCAATCATTCTTATTCGTGCCAATTTATTACTTTACTGGCGCTCACCTAATGCAGCACTGATATCGGCTGCAACATCACGCACTAGCTCACCCAATTCAGTAAAACGCTCTTCAGTCACTCGAGAGCTTGGTCCCGAGATAGAAACTGCTGCAATCAATGAATTATTACGATCAAATATTGGCGCTGCCAAACAATTAAGACCTAATGCATGTTCTTCATTATCAATGACATAACCAAGTTTTTGGTAATGTTCAAGCGCTTTCTTTAAAATGTTAATACTGGTTATCGTTTTTGGTGTGAATTCTTGTAAGCCTGAACGAATAACAAGTTCTAACATCTCTTCCTCATCTAAAGGGAAAAGAAGTGCTTTACCCGCACCAGAAGCATGTAGAGGCAAACGGCTACCAAGTGGCGCGCACATTCTAACTAACGCATGACATTCACACTGCCTAATTAAAACTGCATCTAAATTGTTGCGAATAGCAAGATTTGCCGTTTCACCCGATAACAACATCAATCTGCGCATAAAAGGACCTGCCACAGAAACAACATCGCGATCATTCATGTAGGTCGCGCCAACAGTGAATGATTGTAGACCAATGTGCCACCAACCCAGTTGAGGATCTTGAAAAATAAACTCTGATTGTTCAAGGACTTTCAGTAAACGAAACGTCGTTGATAATGGTAGACCCAACTGCTCCGAGAGTACTGAAACCGATGAACTTCCACCTGAGTTAGCCAAAAACTGAAGAATATCAAGCCCACGCTCAAGTGCTTGAGCACCCTTTGGTGTACTTTTATCTGTTTGTGGTCTTCCTTTTTTACGTGGTTCAGTCATTTATTTTTACCTTTTATGTTTACTATCGGCGGGCACTAGCATTATCAATTAGCCATTATCGCCCAATAGATTAGTTAAGGAAAAACGATTTGACAAGGTTCAGGTAGATTCTTAATGACACAATTATCTGCGCCACCTCGGTCTACAGTTAAGAAATCAGTTTTTTCCTTAAAGGCAAAAATGGGGTGATGCCATACATCACGATGATAATTAACTCCTTGTTTTCCATTCGTAATAAATGCACGTAATGTTTTAGCAGGGATATCATCGCCGGGTTCTGCCACAATGACGACAAAGCGTTCGCCATTCATTGGGATAAAAGCCTGTGTTGATAGTGGATGTTTCTCAAGCAACGTGATATCCATCGGTATATTACAAGGATCTGAGCGACTAATACTCATCAATACCGGCTTACTATCCGTGATTTCAACTTTTCCAAGGTCATGATAACGCTCTGTTGACCCCTCATTAATATGAAAAAAATCAGACCCTTCAACTTGGATGACGTCGCCATAAGGAGCAAACGCTTCCGGTGTCAGATCAGATAGAACAAGTTTCATTGTTTTCTCCTAACACGCTAAAAATTTTGAGCCACTACTGTATTCATGCCACTGTTACATTAGTGGATAAACACACCATCATTAACAAACATAATCATCGATATAATAAAACCAGTGTATCAGGTTGTTTTTATTTTAACACAGTTTATTGGAAAAATTTTCCAATAAACTGTGTGCATCACATTTTTATAATTTGAAAGATATATAATCTCTTAATATTCAGTAAGATAATAATTTCTAACAATTGAGTGTGATTTATACTTATCGCTTTCAATTATCATCAGAAATGTTCTCTTTCCAGTGCAAACTAAGACGGATCTGCACAACTTCATTTTTCCTGTGCCCGAGGAATAAAAAATGCTAGATCAAGAAACCATGACAACCTTTATTACCGTTGCTCAGTGTCAAAGTTTTTCTCAAGCAGCTAAACAACTCCACAAAAGTACGGCTACTATTAGCTATCGAATCAAAATGTTAGAGGAGCATGTTGGCGTACAACTGTTTATGAGAACCACACGAACAGTTAACCTAACCGCAGCAGGTGAATTTCTGCTCGAACAGTGCCGCCAGTGGCATCACTGGTTAAGTAATATGCCAAGCCAATTACAGTTGATTAATGAAGGTGTCGAACCAGAAATTACAATTTCTATCAATAATTTGCTTTATCAAGCTGATGCCGTTTCTGACCTCATTCAATATCTCACTGAGCGCTTTCCATTTACTCGTATCAATATTACTCGCCATGTTTACATGGGGGTATGGGATTCACTGTTAAGCAATAAAAGTGATATTGCTATTGGTGTCCCTGGTTCTGAATCACTTGATAGTAGCGTCAACACCTTGTTTTTAGGTAAAATCGAGTGGATCTTTGCTGTTGCCAAGCATCACCCCTTAGCAGATGTCGACGGCATTTTGAGTGATGAACAACTCCGCTGTCATCCCACAATTAATGTTGAAGACACCTCACAAATATTATCTAAACGAACAGCATGGCTGTTATCAGGCCAACGAGAAATCAAAGTCCCCGATATGAGTACCAAAGTACTTTGCCATCTAAAGGGAACTGGCATTGGTTTTTTGCCTGCATCAATATGTGAACCTTATATTACAAGCGGTCAATTAATGGCTAAATCAATAAAAAGACCAAGGCGCCCTTCTCCACTTTCTTTAGCATGGAATAGCAGCCACAAAGGTGAAGTATTAAAAACAGTGATTAAACTATTCAAATTACAGAACCCAATCATTAACAATTTATTGAGCGCCATTGACCCAGCTACAAAATAATCATGATTATGGTGTGATTTTTGTCCCCATCTCACCGCTAAGGATGGCTTCTATTTGATTAAGCGCACCAATATAAGCAGGTTTACCTGAACGCTTCACAAAACGGCTCACTGCGATAAGTTTCGGTCCCATTGAGCCATCATCTATTGCCATAGGTGCAACATCGGCAACCGTTGCTGTTCTAATTACACTCTGCTTTGGCGTTCCCCAATGGCGATACACCGCATCAGCATCTGTCAAAATAATTAAATGGTCAGCATTAATTGCTTCTGCCAATAATGCTGACGATAAATCTTTATCAATAACGGCTTCACTACCTTGATAACCTTTCCCTTGTTGAATAACCGGCACACCGCCACCACCATTACAAATAACAATATGATGTTTATCTAATAGATATTTTATTGCATCAATTTCAAGAATTGATTTTGGCTCAGGGGACGGGACAACACGACGGTAATATTGGCCGTCGGCTTTGATAGTCCAACCTAATTTTGCCTCTAAATCTGCTTTTTCAGTTTCATTATAAACAGGGCCAATATACTTAGTTGGATTTTGATAAGCGGGATCATTCGCATCCACACTTACTCGCGTCAATATGGTGGTTATTGGTTGTAGAGGGTGATGTCGGCCTAATTCTTGAGTCAACATATATCCTATCATACCCTGACTTTCTGCCACTAAAATATCAAGGGGATAGGCTGGCACTTCTGGATAGGCCAAATTTTGTAACGCTAATAAGCCGACTTGTGGGCCGTTACCATGCACGATAACAACACGATATTTTTGAGCCAATTTACCTAATACATCTGCAATTGAAGCGATTGCATGATATTGATTGTCAGCAGAAAGGACTTCACCGCGCTTTAATAACGCATTCCCCCCTAAGGCAACAACTATCGTTTCCATGTTTATCCTTATATTTTAATGACGTCATCAATGAGTTATTTTTGAAAAATTGATTTAATGATGGGTTTCCATTCCAGCCAGCCACACACCAATTAAGGTATCCGCGCCAGAAAAGTGCCCCACTTGAAGTAATAAACGCACCGCCTGTGACAATTTCATCGGCTGCGTCAATGCGGTTGCTAATGTTTGCAATGGTGTAGAAAATATTCCCTGAGAAGCAAACTGCAAATAATTCACGCTAATCAGGGTGGTTAATAGCTCTAATGAAGGTGTATCTTGAAAAAAAGGCGGTGATTTATGGCTATCAGTACGCTCATCTAAAAAACTGACTAATAGCATCCCAATTAAAATATCGTCGTAACTTGGCGTTAATCCGGGCCCTTTACCAACAACCGATTGCCAGTTAATACTATCTCCACGACGCCAACGCTGAAAATTAGCACTAAGCACCTGAAGCTCTCTAGGAACCGTTCCATTAGTGACTTGAGATAACATGCCATGCAGTCCACTTTTTGCTTTGGACTGCCTTAAAATATCCCATAAGGACACCATCACCGAACTCGAAAGCTTCTGTGGCAAAATTTTCAATGAGACCCGATTTTCAGGGGCTTGCAATTGCCAATTACGCCCAATAATCACATCTTTTTGATATTCAATACATTCACTTTCATCTTCAAATATCACCTGAAAATCTCGTTCGGATACCATCCACCCCATTGGACTCAAACCACGTCCGTGACGATGTAAAGTCAATAGATCACCTGAAGGAGTCAAAAAATTGAGTGCGTGATTAAAGCGTCCAATGCCACGCAATATCCCAGTATCCTTTGGCAAATGTTCGCTAACTGACAACGCTTGCATTATCATTTTTCAATCTCCTTCAGCGTGATAAGTTGATGATTTATTCGGTAATACCCAGCTTTTTGGACAGTGCAATAATAGCTTTTTCAAAACAGGCAATTGGCGCTCTCACCGTTCCAGCCCCAATTTGGCCAACCCCTGCATCTTTATGTGCAATACCCGTATTAATCAGTGGTGTAATACCCGTTTCAACCACGCGGCGCGCATCTAAACCAATACATGCGCCTTGGAAATCCCAAGTTGGAATTTGCAACATCATATTGTGCTCTAAATAGATTTCAGCCATCTCATCGGAAACATCCAGCGCAGCACTCATGCCGCCACTCGCGCCAACAAAACGTGTCACACCCGGCGCGGCAACCATTGCGGCACCTCCGATGCCGAATGCTTCGGTAATTGCACTGTCACCAATGTCCGGATTCGCATCCGCTTGGCTATAGCCTGAGAAAAACAATCCTTCTGGCGTGTTGACAGGAGCCGTAAACCATTCATCACCCATCCCACTGATCTTGACCCCAAAATTCTTACCATTGCGCGTTAAAACAGTCACAATTGTGCCTTGTTTAATT
The DNA here is from genome assembly GCF_052096715.1 of Providencia sp. Classification (NCBI taxonomy): domain Bacteria; kingdom Pseudomonadati; phylum Pseudomonadota; class Gammaproteobacteria; order Enterobacterales; family Morganellaceae; genus Providencia; species Providencia sp. The sequence goes on along the minus strand of NZ_JBQDNB010000019.1, from coordinate 12,234 downwards.
TCTGCGCCTGCATCCATCGCTGATTTACAGTAAGCCATCGCTAAATTCAGAAAAAATTGATCTGTAAGACTTAAAAAATGCAGCACACTTTGCAGCTCATCTTTGTCGATATCTAGCGAACTCATAATCGGCGCTAGCTGTCTTAGCAGCAATGCAGAGGTTGCGATATTGCGTTGGTGAAACTCATCACCCATGGTGATGCCTTGAGCCATCATCGCGGTTAAATCAATGCCATCGTCCAAAGTCTGCAATGTTTTTTTCAACACTGGCGCTAATGAATCACGCATCCAACGTAAACGTGTTTGCACATCTTCGCCGTATGCACCAAATCGCATCACCTTGCCTATACCTTCATTCATATTGCAGTAGGCATAGTTACCATGAGTCATATTCTTTACAACCAACATTGGCATATTGGCAGAGGTGATCCCCCCCATTGGCCCAACGGCTTTCACGTTGTGACAAGGAACAAACTCAATCTCATCGTTATTTAACATCTTGAGTGCTTGTTCTTCTGTATCAGCCCATTGCTCGAATAGACAAGCCCCAATACAAGCTCCTCGAACTGGACCACTCATTTCATCCCAAGTGACAGGCGGCCCCGCATGTAACAGCTTTTTACCTTTTTGTAAGGCCGGAACCACGACTTTTGCCGGTTCAACACTTTGCCAGAAAGGACGAGCGGCACGAATACGTTCAATTACTGCGGCGTTTGCTTCTTCAATCGTTGAGTACATATCCAAACCCTTATTTCAATTTTTTCAGAATATTAGCTAGTTTTTGATTACCACCAGCAATAGGCGCCCATTGATAATGAACAACGGGGATCTCATTGGCTTGCAAGTCGTCAGCAAAACTGCGAACCCCAGCATTAATTACTGAGACGCTTTGCAATATTTGATGTTCTTGTTGAGGAAAAGCGGGAATTGAAGGTGAGATAACAGCACAGGCAAGGGTCACCGCTTCAGGAAGTGAATTCATCACCGCAATACCTGCCTCTTCTAAATAGGTAATTTGCGCTGAGCGTACCTGAGGGTCTTGTTCTGTTCCCGTTACGGTTGCAATAACCGCAATAGGGGCATTAGTAGGTCGTTTCTCTTTTAGTGATATAATTTCTTTTGCTAATGTCTGAGCAGAATCAATCTGCGCACCATAACCAATCACCACATCAAGCAATAACACCCCAATCTCGGTTTTTTGTGCCAAACTCGCGATTTGCTGATTACGCGTTGATGGGTCAATCATGGGATGAGGCTTACCTTGCGTATAAAAATCATCACCTAAATCAATAATTTTATGACCGCCCTCATTTAGCATCATACCTTGATAGTGCGCTGCATCGGTTTGTAAGCCTAACTTAGTCGCGAGTAGCATCGCACATTCTGCTGCTAGAGTTCCCCCCGCATACAATCCAGCAATTTTTTTACCGCGACCTTGAGGTTGAATTTTAGCTGCCGCTTGTACACGCCCTAACATTGCAGCGATACGCGCCGTTTCATCCAATGTTTCCGTAAAATAGAGGTTACCATCTTGTCGAACCTCTGGAGTGGTTCCCAGAAAAAGGGCAACAACAGGCTTACCTTGCGCCCTAAGCTTTTCAATAACATTGGCACGGATCTCTTTTGCCGGCGGCTTAGAAACAAAAGCAATCACATCACTGTTTGAGTCTGTTGCTAACAAATCAATTGCCGTCATCGCACTGATGCCGCCAATCTCTGCGGTCAAATCACGGCCGCCTAAACCAATTGCATGAGTGATCCCTTGACCCGCAAGGGTAATTTGAGAGATAAGCTCTTGAATACCCGTTCCTGAAGCGCCAATAATCCCGATATTGCCCTGTGGCGCGACATTAGAAAAAGCCAAGGGAGCGCCAGCTAAATAGGCGGTTCCACAATCGGGTCCCATCACAATTAAGCCTAGTTTACTTGCCTTGATTTTTAAATTTCGTTCGTCCTCAGGTGTCACGTTATCTGAAAACATCATCACATTGCAGCCATCATCTAAGGCTTGATTGGCAAGCTCTGCGGCAAATTCGCCTGCAATAGAAATGAGAGCAATATTTGCATCCGGCAATTTGCTTTTCGCCATCCGCCAGCTACGCGCACGTTGAAGTTTTTTTCCTTTTTGTTGCTGTCCTTGGGCTATTTCTTTTAGCGATCCTTCAAGGGCAATCACGATTTCATCTACAATTGCGCTATCTTCCGATTCAGTTTTAATGGCAACACAAATATCATTCGGAGTGGCTTCATCAAATGATGAATGCCAAAAACCAGTAGCCTCTAGCAATGATTTATTTGCAGGCGTTCCCATCATGACTGATATTTCAGATACATTTGGAGATTCACTTAATTTTCGAGATATCAGCATAAGACTCACTGAATCTTGGAAACTCCCTTTTTTTATGAAGGCATGGACCATAATAATATCCTTAAGACAACATTTTATTAGGCGGAATTTTATTTACTTAATATTCGATAAAAAAGTAAATACATATTTATATTGAAAAACAAAATTACAAATTAAAGAGAAAAATAAGTTGAGAATGGTCACATTTTATATATTGTTAGAAATTACTTTAAAATAAGCATGGCATTGAAAGAAAACATCTCAATTAAATGACTATTTAAGACATTCTAATAATTGTATGTTGATTTATGGAATTTTTAATAAAATCAGATAAAAATAACCTAGATCACATTTATTCCAAATTTAGTTGATACATTGATGCTAGCACCGAGTTTTATTAAACTTCGAAAACACTAAAGGGTTATTTAAGTATGAAAGTTTCTAAAGAAAAACTCCACCAGCTTATCGCTAATAAAATTCATGCCGCAGGTTTATCTGAAGAACATGCAAGTATTGTTTCTGACGTGTTAGTTCATGCTGATGCCAAAGGAATTCACTCCCACGGAGCAGTACGTGTTGAATATTATTCAGAACGCATTTCTAAAGGCGGAACCAATAATTCACCTAATTTTACTTTCGAAAAAACCGGCCCTTGCAGCGCAGTTTTTGATGGTGACAATGGCGCAGGCCATGTTGCCGCAAAACTCAGTATGGATGAAGCCATTAAAATGGCAGAAGAAAACGGTATCGCCGTCGTGGGCATTCGCCGCATCGGTCATAGTGGCGCGTTATCCTACTTTGTTCAGCAAGCCTCAAATGCAGGCATGATCGGTATCTCAGTCTGTCAATCCGACCCAATGGTGGTCCCTTATGGGGGCGCTGAGCCATACTACGGTACTAATCCAATTGCATTTTCTGCTCCCGGTGAAACCGATAATATCACTTTTGATATGGCCACCACGGTTCAAGCATGGGGTAAAGTACTCGATGCTCGCTCTAAAAATGCAAAAATACCTGACACTTGGGCAGTAGATAAAGACGGTAATCCAACCACTGACCCATTTGCAGTTACAGGTTTAGTACCAATTGCAGGCCCTAAAGGTTATGGCTTAATGATGATGGTCGATATTTTATCCGGCGTTCTATTAGGGCTACCTTTTGGTAAACATGTGAGCTCCATGTACCATGATTTAACACAAGGAAGAGAGCTCGGGCAATTACATATTGTTATAAATCCAGCCTATTTCACTAACCCTGTGATGTTCCGTCAACATATTAGCCAAGTGATGCAAGAATTGAATGCCGTTAAACCTGCACCTGGTTTTGAAAAAGTACTTTATCCAGGGCAGAACAGCTTAAATAGAGAAAAACAAAGCGAAGCTAATGGTATCGAGATTGTAGACGAAATTTATAATTATTTAATTTCTGATGATATTTACCAAAAGTCTTACAACAATAAATCTCCCTTTGCTAGCTAACTAAAAAATAGGGATAAATTAATTAGTCGGTATCTCTTCTGCAAATATTTAATTTCAAGATTTAGCTTAAGATAATATCGGTATTACTTTCCCTGATCACTGGCATCCGGTAATTAGGGAAAGACATTTCAAATAATAACGTACCGCAAAACCTATTAATTACTTTAGCTTATGAGAACAAATATTGCTGTTTAGTGACAACACTAGCTGTCTGTTACTACAGCACACAGTATAAAAATCACTAACTGGTGAGTTTATGAAGAACTTTACACATGAAGTTCAAGAAACTTCAAATTGGTTATCCAAGCATGGTGCTGTTAAAAATAATGGCATGACACGCCTGCTTTATACGCCTGAATGGATTAGCGCCCAAAAAGCATTAAAAAATGCCTTTGAACATTCAGGATTAAATGCATATTACGATGATATCGGTAATTTATTTGGCCAAATTAAAGGCAGTAAATATCCCGATCAAGTCATACTCTCAGGCTCGCATATTGATACCGTCGTCAACGGCGGAAACCTTGATGGCCAATTTGGTATTGAAGCCGCTTATATTGCCTTAGACTATTTGCAAAAAACCTATGGACAACCATTACGAACGTTAGAGGTTGTTTCCCTAGCAGAGGAAGAAGGTAGCCGGTTTCCCTATGCCTATTGGGGGAGTAAAAACGTAGTAGGCATCGCTAAATCTGAGGATGTAAAATCCATTTCAGATGCTGAAGGGATTAATTTTGTTGATGCCATGACAGCTGCGGGCTTCCAATTTCGTCCCGCTCATCAACCTATTCGTAATGATATCAAAACATTTGTCGAACTACATATTGAGCAAGGTAATGTTCTTGAGCGAGAGCAAACTACAATTGGAGTCGTTAATAATATTGTTGGACAACGACGCTACAGTATTACGTTAAAAGGTGAAGCAAACCATGCAGGCACCACACCGATGGGATATCGCAAAGATACTATCTGCGCATTTAGTCGTATCTGTTTTGAATCAACTGAAAAAGCAAAACAATATGGCGATCCGTTAGTACTTACTTTTGGCCGTGTAGTGCCGCACCCCAATACCGTTAACGTCGTTCCCGGACAAACTGATTTCACCCTTGATTGTCGTCATACCGACAAACAAATATTAGTCCAATTCACTGAAATTATTGAAAACGATATTCAGCGTATTTGCCAAGAAATGGGGATTACGGCTGAGATAAATTTGTGGATGGATGAAAGCCCAATCCCCATGAATAATGAACTGGTTGAGTTTGTTAAGACTATTTGTGAAGAAAATAAATATAGCTACAAAGTCATGCATAGTGGAGCAGGCCATGACTCACAAATTTTTGCACCACACATTCCTACCGTCATGATGTTTGTACCGAGTATTAATGGTATCAGCCATAATCCAGCAGAAGCGACGAAGCTCGCCGACCTCGCTGAAGGGGTAAAATTACTCACAGAAGTTTTATATAAACTGGCATATATTGAATAGCAATATTCAATATATTCAAAAATTTATTTTCTAATTTGACTGAAATGTCATGAATAATTAAATAAGATAATAAAAAACAATTTCTATAGGAGAGTATGGTATGGGTTATTTAAATAATCAAATTGGCTATCCAAATGATATTTTAGCATCACGCGCCATTATCAAAAAAGATAATTACGCCATCATTCCACCTAATGGTGTTGTCTGCAATATCATCCCGGGATTTACCGACTGTAATGTCACTATCTTATCAACACCTAAATTAGGTGCAAGTTTTGTTGATTATCTTGTGACTCTCAATAACGAAGGCGGTAACTTAGTCGGATTTGGCGGCGGTAAGATTGAGTGCATTGTTTATGTCATCGACGGTGAAATTACCGCTTATTCAGATAAAGAAGAACATGCATTAACTCAAGGTGGCTATTTATATTGTCCCGCAGGCGTTACTTTACGCTTTAAAAATAATAATAAAGGCCAAGCCTCTAAATTATTTTTATACAAACGAGTTTATGAACCTACAGCAGGTCATAAAGCTCATGTCGTATGTGGTAATACCAATAAATTACCTAAAATTGATTACGAAGGCATGCATAATGTACACCTTCAAGATTTACTGCCGAAAGATCTCGGTTTTGATATGAACATTCATATTCTTACGTTCCAGCCAGGCGCAAGCCACGGCTATATTGAAACTCACTACCAAGAACATGGGGCGCTGATTTTAACTGGCCAAGGTATGTATAACCTAGATAATGACTGGGTTCCGGTGAAAGAAGGCGACTATATCTTTATGGCATCTTATGCACTTCAGGCCGGTTACGCGGTTGGCGATAAAGAATTTAGTTATATTTACTCAAAAGATTGTAATCGAGATATTGAGCTCTGATTGATTATTTTATCAAAGTTAGATAAAAGGCATTTTATAAAAAATGCCTTTCCTTTACGTATTTAATATCTAAATATTTAAATTTCATTCTTAATTTAAGTTTATTAATATTTCATCTTTAACATGAAAGGATTCCCTATGCTATTAATTAAAAAATTCATTCTTCCATTAACGTTACTCTTAACGTCAAATTATGCTTTCTCCAATCAAACTTATACTATTGATGAACTCAATAGTATGTCAGCGGATAACTATGAAAAATCTCTTTCCGCTATTTTTGAAGATACCACTTGGCCTATCGTTGAAGCCGCAAAACAACGACCATTTACAGGCTTTGTTGATATGTATATCGATATTGTCAACGTAGTTGAAAATGCAGGAACCGATAAACAGTTAGAGCTGATTCAGTCTCATCCTGAACTTGCTTGTAAGACTTTGCGTAATAACGACATTGCATTGCTATCTCAAGGAGAACAATCAAGTGCAGGATTAAATGAATGTACTGAAACTGAGGCGAAAGAATTAGCACAACTTAACGAAACTTATCGCCAAAAATTTGGCTTTCCTTTTTTATTAGCTGTAAAAAATGCGACGAAGGAACAAATATTCGCCTCAGCTAGAGCGAGAATGCAAAATAAAAAAGAAACAGAACTTAATATTGCTATGCAACAAGAATATAAGATAGTTTTATTTCGTCTTTTAGATCAAGTTAAATAAAATATTAATTTATGTTTCCAATAGTAAAAAAAATGATAAATTAAGATAGAATTGTTTATTCACAAGTACTACGAATAAAAAGTTTCATTTGAAACATATATATTAATACTCTCAGTGTTAGTGTAACAAACAATTTCTATCTCACTAAAATAATGCCCAATATAAGATATCTACCCCAACAGTACTTGTGAAATTTAATATTATACAATGAATCTCAAACAAACAAATTCAGCATAAAACACCATTTAAAATAAAAACAAAGGCTTTATAATCCGCAAAAAACCACTTTGTCACTCTTATCCTGCGTAGTTGAAATAGGTAGTATCTATTGAAATACTAATATCCATTAGTCATAAATATTGGAAATGACATGATTAACCTTGTTTAATACGCGTCAGAAACACCTCATATATATTTATATATATTTCACTGGGAATGATTTTATGTTGAATTCCATATTTAAATAATATTATTCTCCTACATCAATATTATCTGGAGTAGGAATGACAAATAATTTACAACTTGAAGATGCAGAAGTGTCTATTTACATTGGCCAGTTTTTAAAACTCCGTAGAAAAAAAGTTGGCCTTACTGGAGCACAACTCGCCTCTCGACTCAGCATTAGTCAGCAACAAGTTTCTCGCTATGAACGGGGCATAAATGCACTTACCATACAAGGCCTTTTAGATATTTTACAGGCTCTGGACTTAAGAAAGCATGATATTGACGAGTTTGTTAAAAATATTTTTAGTTTTTATTTCGTTAATTTCAATACAGAAGCTAAGTTGATTCATTAATGTTCAAATATAAATAAAACATTATTGATTAATTTAGGCTCGGGGGGATTACCCCCCTCCCTTCCCATTTCCCATTTCCCATTTCCCATAATAAAAAATATCAAAATCTAATGACTATAGTTCTTTAATTCACTCATCTAAGGCCACATTAAAATATTAGCGTATGCTTTTTTTTTCAAATAAGTGTTTTCAATCCTTAAATATCAATAAATTATATACCTACTTTACTACCCGTTTTCCGACACCCTCTTCAATTATCTCAGTAAACAGTACAATACGTATTCACGCTTAGTTTTTCCGTTCATAAAGCAAACCGCTATAATTAGATATTGAACATTGCTATGATGAATCAAACTGGGAAATATTCTGATGGAGATGATAATGCCTATCCAGCGTGAAACGATCTTAAGCCATGCCTTAAACCAACTGGAAAAACAAGGTTTATCCGCATCAACGGAAAACCTACTGAATGAAATTGAGCCTGATTTCGCGACCATTCGCCAGTTTTGGCCAGATGATGAAGCCCTTATCTATGATTGCTTGCGTTTTCATGGGCAACAGATTGAAACATGGCAACGCCAAACGCTCCTTGATGAATCGCTGAGTCCTCAACAGAAGCTAACAGAACGTTACCAACAACTGAGTGAAAAGGTCAGCGAAGAGCGTTTCCCTGGCTGTCTGTTTATCTCAGCTTGCAGCTATTACCCTGACTCAGACCACCCTATTCATCAACTAAGTCGCTTACAAAAAGATAATTCATTTCACTTCACAAAAGAGTTATTAGATGAGCTTGATATTGAAGATTCAGAATTAGTCGCTAACCAGATGGAGTTAGTTTTAGAAGGCTGCCTTAACCGCCTTTTGGTTCAGCACGACATAAAAGATGTGCAGATTGCTCAACATCTTTCTGAAGATATTTTAGCCATTGCGTTATGCCGTAAAAAAGGCGCATTGAGCTAAAAATCATCGTCAGCGCGTTAAACGGTCAAGTTTTGTCGAAAAAGAAAACACTCAGTCAGTAATTAAGGTTTTTTATTAAAAATCCATTGACGTAAACAGCCTAATACGGTTTAATGCGCCCCGTTGCCCGGATAGCTCAGTCGGTAGAGCAGGGGATTGAAAATCCCCGTGTCCTTGGTTCGATTCCGAGTCCGGGCACCACCTTATTATCAACAGACGTCAATCGACGTCTGTTTTTGTTTGTAGCGCCCGCTAAAATCAACACTCCTCTAAAGTTTCAACTCTACTGAATTCAACTCGATTCTACCCACATCAACCCCATTGCGTGGGTACAATTGCGGGTATACACTAGTTCGATAGAATTTTGTACCCATTTTATCCCTCAGGAAGCTCACTATGGCTCTAACTGACGCTAAAATTCGGGTCGCTAAACCCGACGTAAAATCCTACAAATTAACCGATGGTGCAGGATTGCACTTATTGGTTCACACTAATGGTTCTAAGTACTGGCGTTTACGCTATCGTCACTTAGGTAAAGAGAAAACCTTAGCATTGGGTTTATACCCTGACGTTTCTTTATCTGAAGCAAGGCTTAAACGCGATGAAGCGAGAAAGCTGATCACTGACGGTATTGACCCCTGCGAGCAAAAGCGTGTCTCTAAAGCTGTTACAGATACCAACCTGTCTTTTGAAACAATTGCAAGGCAATGGCATGCCAGCAATAAAAAGTGGTCTGAATCACACAGCGAAAAGGTTTTAAAGAGTTTAGAGTCGCATGTATTTCCTTATATTGGACTACGCGATATCACCACCCTCAAAACCCCTGACCTGCTTATTCCTATTCGCGCTGCGGAAAGTAAAGAGATTTATGAGATAGCGGCTCGTTTGCAGCAACGTATCGCTGCTGTAATGCGCTATGCTGTGCAATCCGGTATTATTGGTTATAACCCTGCCATTGATACCGCGGGGGCTGTGACGACGGTACAGCGCCAACACCGCCCTGCTCTTAATCTAGACCGACTCCCTGAACTTATTGCCCGTATCAATGCTTATAAAGGGCAACCCGTCACTCGTTTAGCCGTGATGTTGAATTTATTGGTTTTCATTCGCTCGAGTGAACTTCGTTATGCTCGTTGGTCTGAAATTGATTTTGATAAAGCATTGTGGACTATTCCCGCAGAACGAAAACCTATACCCGATGTTAAGTTTTCGCACCGAGGTGCTAAAATGCGTACTCCGCATTTAGTACCACTCAGCCAACAAGCTATCACTATATTGAAAGAAATCTGGGCATGGACGGGTGAGCACGAACTCATTTTAACCGGCGCGCATAATCCCTTTAAGCCCATGAGCGAAAATACAGTCAATAAAGCCTTGCGCGTCATGGGTTATGACACTAAAACGGAAGTTTGTGGTCATGGTTTTAGAACTATGGCTTGTAGTTCGTTAATTGAATCAGGGTTATGGTCTAAAGATGCAGTAGAAAGGCAAATGAGCCACCAAGAGCGTAACTCTGTGCGTGCAGCTTATATTCATAAAGCAGAACACATTGATGAACGTCGATTGATGGTGCAATGGTGGGCTGATTATTTGGATGTGAATAAAACGAAGGAGGTTTCGCCTTTTAGCTTTGCGAAAATAAGTAGTTATACTTGAGTTTAATTGAAATTAAAAAATTTTAGAACAAACTGAATAAGATCTTAGGAATTAAAATTATATATTAATCAGCACCCTTATTTTAGAGGGTGCTTTTATAAGAATAAGTTTATTTTTTACTATTTAAAACATTCGCCAATTCTTTTTTAAATACTAAGACATCACTCATTTTCACTTTACCATGGCGATTTCGTATAGGTAAATTTAAACCTTCTAATTTACATGTCGTTCGATATAACATAGCTAAGTACTCACCTTTAACACCAATATATAAAGCGAATGAATCTATATCAATATTCATAATAATAACCAGTAGTTAAAATTTATCGTAGCCTAAAGGATTTTGAGACTGCCAACACCAACTATCATCTACCATATCTTGCACTGAATATTGTGCTTTCCAACCTAAATCTTTATAGGCTTTATCAGGGCTAGACCAACATTCAGCAATATCACCAGGGCGACGCGCGACAATCTCATATTTAATTGGTTTATCTGACGCTTTTTCAAATGCGGATATGATTTCTAATACGCTAGTACCTGTGCCAGTTCCCAGATTATAGGTATGCAATCCCGCTTTTGTGCTTACTTTATTTAAAGCGGCAATGTGACCATCAGCTAAATCCATCACGTGAATATAGTCACGAACGCCAGTACCATCGGGTGTTGGATAATCATTACCAAACACCATAACTTTAGGATGGCGACCAACAGCAACTTGGGCAACATAAGGCGCTAAGTTATTTGGGATGCCTTGAGGGTCTTCTCCCATAGTGCCCGATGGATGTGCGCCAACAGGGTTAAAATAACGCAATAGTGTTAATGACCAATCATTTTGGGCAATATATAGGTCGGAGAGAATACGCTCAACCATATACTTGCTTGTTCCATATGGATTAGTTGTTCCACCAACTTTGGATGCTTCAGTTAATGGAACTTCTTCTGGATCGCCATAAACTGTCGCCGAAGAGCTAAAAATTAAGCTTTTCACACCCGCTTTTTTCATACTTTCGACTAGCACCAAAGTACCGTTAACATTAACGTCATAATACTCAATCGGTTTTTGTACTGACTCACCCACTGCCTTTAGCCCAGCAAAGTGGATCACTGAACTGATTTGATGCTGAGCAAAAATAGTATCAAGAATGCGGCTGTCGCGTACATCTCCCTGATAAAAGGTTGGTCTAGTACCCGTGATAGCTTCAATTCGGTTGAGTACTTCAAGGTTCGCGTTATGTAGATTATCTAAGATAATCGGTTGCATACCTTGCTCAATCATTTGTACACAGGTATGGCTGCCAATGTAGCCCAGACCGCCAGTCACTAAAACTTGAGAGTTATCCATCATAACGTCCTTATCTGATTAATATTTATAAATCTAGTATTTATAAACTTAGTATTCATAAACATAGTTATAGTCATCTGAACGCGCATCGATACCATTGAGGATCACACCAGTAATTTCAATATCATTTTGTTTGAAACGTTTGATTGATAGCTCAATATCTTTAACTGTGTTCACACCATAGAACGCAATCAGTAATGAAGTACCGACGTATTTACCGATAATGGCTGAGTCAGTAATGGCTAAGATAGGTGCGGTATCAATGACTACAATGTCATACTGAGCTTTTACTTTATCGAGTAGCTGTTTAAAACGCTCGCCCATCAGTAATTCAGAGGAGTGGGAAACGTTTTTACCACGACAAATCACATCAAGGTTTTCAATCACGTTTTCATGAATTGTCGGAGACGTCATATCCTTTTGAGATAGATATTCAGACAGCCCTATTTTATTATTTAAGCTAAAGGCTTTGTGAATACGACCTTTACGTAAGTCAGTATCGATTAATAAGACTTTTTTACCTGCATTGGCTAATACCACTGCCATATTTGAGGTAACAA
>NZ_JBQDNB010000018.1:0-85426 GCF_052096715.1 Providencia sp. | reverse complement strand
TGTAATAACTAATTTTTTTGGATTAGGATCCAGTACTGATAGTACTCGAAGACGAATAAATGCTCGTTATATTTCGCACTATAGCGTTGTTGGCTGCACTCGGTTACCCGAATCACATACTTTATGTATGCTCATCGGGCACCCTCACTTGCCGCCTAGCTACAGTCCGAACTATTTAGAGCATTATGATAGTGAACATTAGAGCATTATGATAGTGAACAGATAATCTCGTTATATTTCGCACTATAGCGTTGTTGGCTTCACTCGGTTACCCGAATCACATACTTTATGTATGCTCATCGGGTGCCCTCAATTGCCGCCTAGCTACAGTTCGAACTATTTAGAGCTAAGGTTATGCAAAAAAACATAGTTTGTTTGTTATTTGTACTGAATGAAATTGATTAGGTAAAACTACTCGAACCAAATATTAAAAGGGCTTGCTAACGGGTAGGTCCACTTTGAGGAACAGAAATGATTAATAGTACATTAGATAATCAGTTCGATAATTCATTGGTTTCTAACGCTTTTGGTTTTATGCGTTTCCCTCTGAATTTTCAGCCATACAGCTCAGATGCTGATTGGGTCATTACTGGTGTGCCATTTGATATGGCAACTTCAGGACGCGCGGGGAGCCGTCATGGTCCTGCTGCTATCCGTCAAGTTTCCACCAATCTTGCTTGGGAAGAGAAACGTTGGCCGTGGGATTTTTCTGTAACAGATTATTTGAAAGTGGCAGACTGCGGTGATGTAGTATTTGCATTTGGTGATGCACAAGATATGTGTAATAAACTGCAAGCACATATCGAAAAATTACTGGAATCAGGTAAACAATGCTTAACATTTGGTGGTGACCACTTTGTTACTCTACCTTTGTTACGTGCTCATGCTAAACACTTTGGTAAAATGGCATTAGTCCACTTTGATGCACATACCGATACTTACGGCAACGGTAGCAAATTTGACCACGGAACTATGTTTTTTCATGCACCGAATGAAGGTCTGATTGATCCAAAGCATTCTGTTCAAATTGGTATTCGTACAGAACATGATACTGATAATGGTTTCACTGTACTGGATGCTGCTCAGGTTAACGATCGTGGCGTTGAAGACATGATTGCACAAATCAAGCAAATCGTCGGTGATATGCCTGTTTATCTGACATTTGATATAGATTGCCTTGATCCTGCATTTGCACCGGGAACTGGAACGCCAGTTATTGGTGGGTTGACTACCGACAGAGCACTAAAATTGTTGCGTGGCATACAATCATTGAATATCGTTGGAATGGATTTAGTGGAAGTTGCACCAGCTTATGACCAATCTGAAATTACAGCGTTGGCAGCTGCAACTATCGCATTAGAAATGTTATACATTCAAGCAGCTAAAAAAATAGCAAAATAATATTATTTATAACGTAAAGGCCGTCTTAATCCGATGGCCTTTGTTTTAAATATCTTCTGATGTCCTGCCTATTAGTACAATTAATCTACCAAATAAAATAAATCGCACTTTTTGCTTGTTTATATCACCTTAATTATTAACGTTAAATTCTTCTCATTCCGCTCAGATACTGTTTTTCTATCGTGATTAAACAGAGATTAAAATTAATTTAGTTTAATGTTTCATTTTAATTAATAATTATGGTTTAAAATTATTATTTTGTAACTTGTTGTCATTATTGTTAACTTATTATTAAGTATTAATCAGCCGTTTTGGCTATCGCTCAGGTGGAGAGAGAGATGAGATTAAAGAATAAAGTGATTTTAGTGACTGGTGCTGCACAGGGTATTGGCCGTGGTATTGCCTTACGTTTGGCTAAAGAGGGTGCGGATATTGCGTTAGTCGATCTGAATAAAGACAAACTCAGTGATGTAGCTAAAGAAATTGAAGCACTAGGCCGTAAAGTGACAACATTTACCGCCGACATCAGTCAACGAGATGAGGTTTTTGCTGCGGTTGCTCATGCAGAGGCACAACTAGGTGGTTTTGATGTGATGATCAACAACGCAGGGATTGCGCAAGTAAAACCTATCACAGATGTTCGCCAAGAAGATATGGATTTGATTTTTAGAATTAATGTCGATGGCACCCTGTGGGGGATCCAAGCGGCTAGTGAAAAATTCATACAGCGAAAGCAAAAAGGTAAAATCATTAACGCATCCTCGATTGCGGGTCATGATGGTTTTGCGATGCTTGGCGTTTACTCAGCAACTAAATTTGCTGTCCGTGCATTAACCCAAGCTGCTGCAAAAGAGTACGCAAGCGCAGGTATTACTGTCAACTCCTATTGCCCAGGTATTGTTGGGACAGATATGTGGGTTGAGATTGATGAACGCTTCTCTGAGATCACCGGAACACCAAAAGGTGAAACCTATAAAAAATATGTTGAAGGGATTGCATTAGGACGTGCGCAGACACCAGAAGATGTTGCGGGTCTGGTTACATTCTTAGCTAGTGATGATTCAGACTATATTACAGGGCAATCAATCTTAACGGATGGCGGTATAGTTTACCGTTAATTAAGACGAATATTTATTTTGGTTAATGTTAATAGCCGTATCAAATAGATAAGATACGGCTATATTATTGCAGGCTATCTTTAATAATATGTATGTGTGATATCTGATATCGATATACTAAATTTATTGTTAATCATTATCGCGAAATTAACGATTGCAAAATAGCGTTGGCTTGTGTCCAAAGTAATGAACCGCCTTCATCGGCGAATAAATGGTATTCACAATTAGGGAAGCGTTTTGCCAGTGTTTGGCCAAAATCGGGTGAATGAACCGAGCTGACATCTAATTTGCCATACCATAGAGAAACTGGGCAGTGAATATCTTCAGGATCAAATTGCCAAGGTTGAAGTGTGATCAATAAATCTTGTATATAACCTTGATTACCTTGGTTAAATGCATGTTCCATACATTGGCTGTATGCAGGAAGAAAGCTATCTTCGCTATAAATATTTTGGTCAACTTCAGCACTACAATTAAGAATAAAAGCTAATAACCATTGAGATGTGACATTTCTAAGTAGCCAATCAGATAAAGCTTCAGGGGTATTAATTGCTTGCTCTTGCATATTAATGATATCAGATCTAAGTAACGCCTTAGTGGCCGGATATTCAAATTGGTCTTGACCCGAAACAAGCGAAAGGGAAACCGGTGCAGCATAATGGGCCAATGCCATTGCAAAGACCGCCCCTTGTGAAAAACCGATTACTGAAAAGTCTTGAATGTGCTGAGCGGCTAATAAGAGTTGAATTTCATCAGCAAAACTTTTCAGTGATTTTTGTGGATCTTGTGTTGAATAGCCTAATCCTGCTCGTTCAGGAACAATAAGACGAAGGTTAAGAGCTTCAAGCAAATCAATGCCGAACCCTAGGGAGCCACTCATACCTGCACCTGTGCAGAAGATAACAGGGAAACCTTTTTTAGGGCCAGACTCATACCAAGACAAATTACGTCCATCTGGAAGACTCATCGATAGTTGTCGTGTATTCGTGAGTTTATTTTTATACATTGTACATTCCTAAAAATGGGATAACACACTTTCATCACGATGAGTTTTATTTTCTAAATGTCGCGAAAAATGTAAGTCTTATCATTTATCCAAATGATAAGTTGATAGTAGCGATTTTAAATTAATAAAGAAGTAAAATGCAAAATCTAATCTTCATAATAGTAATATTTTATAGATAAAGGTGGTGCTATGGCATTCTCAGAATCTGAAAAGCAAATTTTATTAGCCGTAAAAGGGGTAGGTCCCATGGTTATTAGCCGTCTTGAGCAAATGGGATTTAGTTCATTGCAACAGCTGAGTGAGGCTTCGTATGATGAGATTTTAATCTCAGGCGCAGCATTAACAGGCTCAAGTTGTTGGAAAAATAGCCCTCAAGCTAAAAAAGCGGTAGAAGGTGCTATTGCAGCAGCTAAGCTTTCCGCTAATTAGTTTTATTTTTTGACACTTAATCTCTGGTTTTCCATTTTTTACTGCGCAAAATGTTAAGCACTTGGACTGCCATCGAGAAGAACATAGCAAAATAAATGTAGCCCTTAGAAACATGAACTTGTACGCTTTCTAATATCAACGTAAAACCAACTAAAATTAAAAATGATAATGCCAATATTTTAATAGAAGGGTAGCGATCGACAAAATCCCCAATTGATTTGGCGGCAAACATCATAATTAAAACCGAAATGATCACTGCGGCCATCATGATGAATAGATGGTCAGACAACCCAACGGCAGTGATGACGGAGTCTAAACTAAAAATAATATCGAGCAGCGCAATTTGGAAAATAGCCGCCCAAAATGAGCTTATTGGTTTTTGTATAAAGTTATCTTCTTCTCCTTCGATGGTGTCAAAAATTTCCTGACTAGCCTTCCAGATAAGAAAGATGCCTCCGGCACATAAAATTAAATCACGAGCAGAAACCATGTGTTCTGCGATGGTAAATAATGGTGTTGTTAAACGTGCCAGCCAAGCAATAGAGGCAAGTAAAGCAAGGCGCATTGCCATTGCTGCAATCAGTCCTATGCGTCTAGCGCTGTGCTGTTGATGGGCGGGGAGTTTACTGACGACAATACTTAAAAAAATAATATTATCGATACCTAATACAATTTCGAGAATAGTTAAGGTTGCTAATGCCATCCAAGCATGAGGATCAAGAAGCCACTCAAACATCTTTGTACCTTTAAAATTAAGTATTTTTAAACAGTGATAGCGATATATTATCGTCTGTTTTGGTACAGGCGGTAATTAGATTCGTTAATTTAAATTAAAATGCCTTGCTAATAATGGTGCTGTAAAATCTTTTTTCAAATAAAAACCGCGGGGTAGGGTCAAAATCGGTTGGCCAAATTCACCAATTGCCTCCGTTAATGCTTTGTTATTCGCTGCTTTTGGGCGAATTTGTAGTACCTGACCATGACGCGCTGTAATTGCTTCAACTTTACCTAGCACAATTAGATCCATCAGTTCTTCCCAGTCTTGTCGCAGTAATTGTTCCTCAAGTGGTGATGGGCTCCAAATTAATGGGTTAGCTACCCGTCGTAGTGCTAAGGGAATTTGCCGTTCTCCTTCGATGGGAAACCAAAGAACGCGAGATAGTTTACGCCTTACATGACTATTTTCCCATGTTAAACCGCTATTTCCTGTTAAAGGAGCGACAGAAACAAACGTCGTTTCAAGTGGAATGCCTTGGCTGTCAATGGGAATTGTTTTTAGTTCAATGCCAATATTGGCAAAGTCTTGTTCTGCTTTACTGCCCGCCGTCGCTCCTAAAAAATATTCAATGAGCATACCAACCCAGCCTTTATCGCGCTTTAAATTAGGTGGGATAGGAAGCCCTGCCATTTGAGCTAATTCTCCTAATGTATATCCAGCAAGCGCTCGCGCTCTATCCATTAGGATAGATTCATTTTCAGGCGGTAGTGGTGACGTAAATTGCATAATATTTTTAAGTGTTATGTTTTAGGGATAGTTATTTTTTGTGAATCATTTTTGTATGAAAATTAATCAAAAATAATTAACGATGTGGATAGAGTATAACACTTTTTCATTATTATTTTTAATGGCATGATTTATATGAATATAATCTTTATTTTGTTAATGAAAATTTTATTATTTTTCGGGTTATTCAACTTCATCCCGAGATAATCACAGGGTCATGCACTAGGTTATCCACAGGATTTCTGGATAACTGTCAAAAGCAGTGATTACTGTGTGCATTTACAGGCTTGACGGATGCGGTTATTTGAACTTTGTCACATAATTTGATTAAGTTAAACCCATTAGTTGTGGATAAATCAGACATTGTTTGATCTTTGTTCAGTTCAAGTCTTGGAGAAAATTCAGGATAAAACTAACAGTGGATAAAAAAGATTTTTTTGTTATATCTTATTGAATTTTAATTATTAATTTTATTATTTGTATCTGTACTAAAAATAGAGGATTGGGATATACCCTGATTACTATCTGGTTGTTAACATAGATATCCACAGAAAAAGTGAATAACATCCTTGTTACGCTCTTTTATTGTTTATAACTATTGCTATTTCTGTTAATTATCCTCAGAGGGCTTAAACCATGCTGATTTAAAGTCAAACCAGCCAAAAGTATTCATTCTCACGCCCCGCATTGTGCGTTGACCTTGAAGTTCTAGCCAGTGATGAAAAATAGGGTGAAAAACGTGCGTATCAATTAAGCTTTTACACCATGATTCAATATCCAATTTTTTGTTACGCCATTGGTTTAGTTCATTTTCTAATGTTTCCCCAAGGCACTTACGTAACAAGGGCATTTCATACAAAGTCGCAAAAATGGAAAACTCAAGTGGCTTGAAAAAATTAGCGGTTGTCAGCCAGATATCACTATCAGCATTACCATTGAACCAATCATTATAATCGATGATGTTAATTTTGAGTTCGACGCCTTGAGTGTACAAAACTCGCTTCATTATTTGGCTGATCGCAATAAATTCATGATGATGGCTATAAAACGTAACGGTAAGCTCGGTTAAATCGGTAGGTTTAGGAAGGGCCGTGAGCATTTTACTGTGATGCCAATGCAGTAGTAATCCATAAGCTGGAGCCCAGTGACGTTGATAATAAGGCTCACAGTGCGCCAATAAATTTACTGGAGTTAAAAAACTACATAACCATTGGCGAATATCCTCTCGTGGAAATAATTTAGAACGTTTATCCATGAGTAAAAAATAACAACCTTCTTCCATGCGACTTTCTAACGAATTATTATTGTTTTTATCACTATCCATTTTTAATGTGGAACAAACCATTTGTTCTGCAAGTTCAGGCACAACCCAAATAGTGACTTCATCGAGTAAGGCGCGGTAGCCAAAATAGCGGTCAAAGGCGGTGATCGACAACTTTTGAGGGAGATTTTTTTCGACTTGATAAGGCCCTGTACCAATGGGATATTGACTGAAGTTCTCTATACTTTCCCATTCTTTTGGCAAAATAGCAGCGTGGGGGCTACCTAATAGCCAAAGAAATTGTTTATCAGGCTGACTCAGTTTGATATCAATGACATAAGGTTGTGGGGAAGTCACTGATTCAATATGTGAAAACAACGGCCAACCGTTTTTCAAACGTAGCAATGAGTGGATAACATCATCGACTAGCATTTCACGACCATGATGAAAGTAGATAGCAGGACGTAAATAAAAACGCCATTCACTGTCATTATGATTTTGCCAATGATGCGCTAAGCCATCTTCAACTTCCCCTTTTTCCTCATTTATATGAATTAAACCATTAAAAATTTGGCTGATTAAATGAATTTCAGAGCGTCTAATCGGTATTCCAGGCAGTAAAATAGGGAAATCACGATAATAAATAATACGCAGCAGGTTTTTACCTTGTCGATAACTACGCTCTAACTCAGATAAAACCAGTTGACGAATAGTCTCTTTATCGCCGACTAATGCAACTAATTTATCAATACTTTCATCTTTTAATAAACGTTCTGCTTGGGCTTGTTGTAGTTCTAATCCATTGACATGAAAAAGTAATGCTGAGCGTTTTCCTCGCCCCGATTCCGCTTGCCAGCTCAGCCAGCCTTGTCGCTGCATATTATTAAGCAAGGTACGAACATGGCGCCTAGAGCAAAATAAAGTGTCCGCAATATGCTGCAATGTGGTCTCACTATTTTGCCCCTGAAAATTTTGCCAAAGGCGAATAAATTGTGTCTGTAAACGTGGGCTAGACATAAAAGAGGAACTCCGACAAGTATTACATCAATATTAATTTCCTAGAATCGGGTGATAATAGGTTCCAGTAAGTAGCTCGATTGGTCTACAACTTGTAGGCAACTCCCCCTTTATGAGTAATGGTATATATTACCAAGCCGGCGATAGCCGGTTTTTTTTATTCCCCGTTATATTTCAAGCTACAGCTGTGTTGGCTTCATAAAGCCATCCCAAATCACATACTCCAGTATGCTCATTGGGATGACTTTACTTGCCGCCTTGCTGTAACTTGAACTATTTAGGGGATAAGTTTCGTATTATTTGTTTTTTGTTTTTGTTAGGTAGGGACAATTATACACGAAGAAATTAATGAGGAAGTGATTGTTGAGTTGGGAATATCTAAATCGTGATTAATTCCGCATTTTTGAAGCGAAAACGCAATTAACTACGTAATAGCTAGGTATTATAGGGAAGTAAAAAGCGTCCATTGAGTATGAACGCTTATATTTGGGATGTATTAATTCATAAAAGTAGGGATCTTCTGCTCATATTCTTTAATCTGTTCGACATGTTGCAGAGTCAAACCAATGCTATCTAAACCATTCATCATGCAGTGGCGGCGGAAGCTATCAATTTCAAAATGATAGGTTTTATCACCGGCGGTGACAGTTTGTGCTTCCAAATCAACGGTGAACTGGCAACCTTCATGGTGGTTGACATAATTGAACATTTCATCAACTTGTTGCTCGTTTAATTTAATCGGCAATAATTGATTATTAAATGAGTTACCATAGAAAATATCAGCAAAACTGGGTGCAATAACGACTTGAATCCCAAAATCGGTTAAAGCCCAAGGCGCATGTTCGCGAGAGGAGCCACAACCAAAGTTTTCACGGGCTAATAAAATACTCGCGCCTTTGAAAACTGGTTTATTCAGTACAAAATCAGGGTTAGGTTTTTGACCTGCTTCATCAAGAAAACGCCAGTCATTAAACAGGTGTTGACCAAAACCGGTACGGGTAACTTTTTGTAAAAATTGCTTTGGAATAATCGCATCAGTATCAACGTTAGCTGCGTCTAAAGGAACCACAATGCCGACATGGGTAATTAACTTTTCCATTATTTATCTCCTTTAAACCTGAATATCACGAACGTCAGCAAAATGGCCATTAATAGCTGCCGCGGCTGCCATTGCAGGGCTGACTAAGTGTGTTCGACCAGCGCGGCCTTGTCGACCTTCAAAGTTACGATTACTCGTTGATGCGCAGCGTTCACCCGGATTTAAACGGTCATTATTCATCGCTAAGCACATTGAGCAGCCTGGTAAGCGCCATTCAAAACCTGCATCGATAAATATTTTGTCCAAACCTTCCTGTTCTGCTTGGGCTTTAACAGGGCCTGATCCCGGAACAACTATCGCCTGAACCCCTGATGCGACTTTTTGCCCTTTGGCAATGACCGCAGCGGCACGTAAATCTTCAATACGTGAGTTAGTACATGAACCGATGAAAACTTTATCAATTTTCACGTCAGATAATTTAATACCTGATTCTAATCCCATATAAGCTAATGCTTTTTCTGCTGAAGCACGTTCTACTGGATCGGTAAACGATTCAGGAGCCGGAATCAATTGGTCAATGGCAATCACTTGTCCTGGATTTGTACCCCAAGTAACTTGCGGGGCAATACTATTCGCTTGGATAGTAATGGTTTTATCAAATTGGGCATCATCATCGGTTTTTAACGTTTTCCAGTATGTGATTGCGTCATCCCATAGCTGATCTTTTGGTGCAAATTGACGACCTTTCATATAATTGAAAGTTGTTTCGTCGGGCGCAATAATACCCGCTTTTGCACCTAATTCGATGGCCATGTTACAGACAGTCATACGGCCTTCCATGCTTAAATTTGTAATCGCTTCACCACAAAATTCAACAATATAGCCCGTACCACCTGCACTACCTGTTGTCCCAATGATCGCCAGAACAATATCTTTCGCGGTAATGCCAACCGCGGTTTTACCGACAACTTCAATTTTCATTGTTTTAGCACGCGCTTGTTTCAGCGTTTGCGTTGCCATTACGTGCTCGACTTCAGAAGTGCCGATACCAAATGCTAATGAGCCGAATGCACCGTGCGTTGCTGTGTGGGAATCACCACAGACAATTGTCATACCCGGCAAAGTGATACCTTGTTCCGGCCCCATAACATGCACAATACCTTGAAATTCATGATTTAAATCATATAAGGTAACACCGAATTCTTGGCAGTTTTTCATCAACTCTTGCATTTGAATACGTGCCATATCACCACATGCATTAATATCTTTAGTTTGCGTCGATACGTTATGATCCATGGTGGCAAAAGTCTTGCCCGGTTGATGTAATGGACGATTTTTAGTTCTTAACCCATCAAATGCCTGAGGGGATGTAACTTCATGAACCAAATGACGGTCGATATAAATCAGTGGAATTTCATTATCAACTTCACGAATAACGTGGGCATCATATAATTTCTGATATAAAGTTTTGGCCATGTTACACCTCTTCTGCAATATAGCGGGCAATGATATCACCCATTTCACTGGTACTGATTGAAACACCATCTCCCGCTAAATCACCGGTGCGATAGCCATTCTCTAAAGCTTTATTTACCGCTCTTTCAATTGCATCAGCAGCATCTGTTTGATTTAAACTAAATCTTAATAACATGGATGCAGATAAAATTTGTGCAATAGGGTTAGCGATGTTTTTGCCTGCAATATCCGGTGCTGAGCCACCTGCGGGTTCATACAAACCGAAACCGTCAGCATTTAAACTTGCAGAAGGTAACATTCCCATAGAACCTGTGATCATGGCGCACTCATCTGAAATAATGTCACCAAATAAGTTTGAACATAAAACCACGTCAAACTGAGAAGGTGCTTTAATCATTTGCATTGCTGCGTTGTCGATATACATATGATTAACTTCAACATCTGGATATTCTTTTGCGATTGTATTAACAACTTCGCGCCATAAAACCGAGCTTTGTAATACGTTTGCTTTATCAATTGAGGTAACTTTATTGCTGCGTTTGCGAGCTGATTCAAAGGCAATACGTGCAATACGTTCAATTTCATAGCGATGATAAATTTCAGTATCAAAAGCATATTCATCGTCACCTTCGCCTTTACGACCTTTCGGTTGTCCGAAATAGATCCCGCCAGTTAATTCACGAACACAAAGGATATCAAAACCTTGTGCAGCAATGTCGGCGCGCAATGGACAAAATGCTTCCAACGCTTTATATAGACGAGCAGGGCGCAGGTTACTAAATAATTTAAAATGTTTACGTAAAGGCAATAATGCGCCACGTTCTGGCTGGCTATCTGGGGGTAAATGTTCCCATTTAGGACCACCTACTGAACCAAACAATACTGCATCGGCGTTTTCGCAACCTGTTACTGTTTCTTCTGGTAAAGGTTTGCCATGGCGGTCGATAGCGGCTCCGCCAACATCATATTCTTTCGTTTCAATAGATATAGCAAAACGCTTGCTAATAGCATCTAGTACTTTGCTCGCTTGTGCCATAACTTCAGGACCAATTCCATCTCCCGGTAATACGGCGATTTGATAGCTCTTAGACATTGTTAAACAGCTTCCTTTGTAATTGATTGTGATTCTTGTTGGTTTATTTTTTGTTTTTGTTTTTCGACTTGTTCTGAGCGCCAGATACTATTTAATACATGTACCATCGCTTTTGCTGAAGATTCAACGATATCTGTTGCTAAACCCATCCCATGGAAACGACGGTTAAAGCATTCTACAACGATATCTACTTGACCTAATGCATTCTCACCGTGGCCTTTGGCAGACAATTGATAAGAAACTAATTTCATTGGGTAATTGGTTATTTTGCTGATGGCTTGATAAATCGCATCTACAGGACCATTACCGGTAGCCGCTTCGGAGATCTCTTTTTCGCCACAGTGCATTTTAACTGTAGCCGTGGCAACAATACTTGAGCCTGATTGCGTGCTGAAGTAATCCATCACAAAATGGTCAGTTTCATCTTGCTGTTTAGCGAAGAATGCCAAGGCTTCTAAGTCATAGTCAAAAACTTGGCCTTTCTTATCTGCTAAGCTTAAGAATGCAGTATACAATTCATCCAATTTGAAATCTTTGCCTTCGCTGTAGCCCATTTCTTCCATACGATGTTTAACTGCTGCGCGACCTGAGCGTGAAGTTAAATTCAATTGAGCTTCTTTTAAGCCAATGGATTCAGGGGTCATTATTTCGTAAGTTTCACGATTTTTTAACACACCATCTTGGTGGATACCCGATGAGTGAGTAAAGGCGTTACTGCCGACAACTGCTTTATTAGCAGGGATTGGGGTATTACATAATTGGCTAACTAATTGGCTGGTACGGTAAATTTCTTTGTGATTGATATTGGTATGTACGCCTAACATTTGTTCGCGCAATTTAATTGCCATAATCACTTCTTCTAATGCCGTATTACCTGCTCGTTCACCTAAACCGTTAATTGTCCCCTCAACCTGGCGTGCGCCTGCTTGGACTGCGCTAATTGAGTTAGCGACTGACATACCTAAGTCATCATGGCAGTGTACTGAAATAACGGCTTTATCAATATTGGGCACGCGATTAAACAAATCTTTGATAATGCCACCAAATTGATAAGGTGTTGTATAACCAACAGTATCTGGAATATTTACAGTGGTTGCACCTGCTTTAATTGCCGCTTCAACAATGCGGCATAAATGGTCTGGATCAGTACGTCCGGCATCTTCACAAGAAAACTCAACATCATCTGTAAAGCGGCGTGCATGTTTGATAGAGCCTACTGCCATCTCAACAATATCATCAAAAGTTTTGCGTAATTTCTTTTCAACGTGTAAAGCAGATGTCGCTAATACCATATGTAAACGGAAGGCTTCTGCAACTTTTAAAGATTCAGCAGCAACATCGATATCATTGATAACACAACGAGACAGTGCGCAAATACGGCTATTTTTGATTTCACGAGCTATGGTTTGTACAGATTCAAAATCGCCAGGAGAGGAAACAGGGAAACCTGCTTCAATAACATCAACACCGAGGCGCTCCAAAGCAAATGCAATTTGTAATTTTTCTTTAACTGATAAACTTGCCTGTAATGCCTGCTCGCCGTCGCGTAATGTGGTATCGAAGATGATGACTTGGTTGCTCATATTGTGTCCCTCATAGACTGAATATTATTTTTATTGAATCTGGTATGTATCGAGTTTGGTATTTATTTTCCCTTCTAATCCGCAGGCATAAAAAAACCCGCGTTTTGCGCGGGTTTTAATGTTTGTGGACAGTGTCTGTTATTTTCTGTCCATAAGCATACCGCGCATATTGGATGCGAGTAGTAGTAGGCTTAGTAGGCGGATAGAAAATGTCATTTTAACTGTCTCTCACTTAACGTTTAATTAATCTGTATTTATAGATACGTGATCTTAATATTAATGTCAATCTTAGATTTTCATCATAATTTTACAGAACATGAATGACGCCCTTAGCTTAGCGATTGTGACTGATTTTCATAATTTTAATGCTGTTTTCATCTATATTTAACGGTGAAAATAAGGGTAAAATTCTTTTAGTGAAGTAGTACACGTTATGTATTTATTTAATCTATTGATTTTATTGTGTTTTATTTGATTTGGTTCTTTGGGAAGTTGATGAAAGGTCTCTATAGATTAATTTAGGTAATGGCTTCAATTAAGTTAATTATCTAATAAATGAATAATTAAAAATTAATCCGATAATGAGTATGTTTAGCAAGCTAGAAAGATATTTATTATGATTTATTTCTTAAATTGTTTTATTATTTTACAGTGAGTTGTTATGGCTTAAATACGTTATTATAACTCATTACACTGATGAATGTTTTCGTTTTACGATGGTATCTATACTGTGAATCTAATTAATGGATAAAATAATATAAACGTCGTTTTAATAAATGCAGGGAAAGCGAAATAGCTTATCATCGATAAGCTATCTCAAGAATAATATTTAATGAATTTATCAATTCGTCAATGCTGTATTGATGAATTATTTTTTATTAATCAAAAATGATAAATATATTTAGTGGAGTATGAAATGACTGATTTTGAAACGATTTCAACAGCAAAAAAAGAAAGTAGCGATATTCATCTGCGTAATGTTGATTTAAATTTATTAACGGTTTTTGATGTTGTCATGCAAATGCAAAATGTGACAAGAGCAGCACAAGTGTTGGGAATGTCACAACCAGCCGTAAGTAATGCGGTATCACGTTTGAAATCCATGTTTAATGACGAACTATTTGTACGTTATGGCCGAGGAATTCAGCCAACTTCCCGCGCTAAACAACTTTTTGGGCCCGTTAGGCAAGCACTTCAATTAGTTCATAATGAATTACCGGGGGCCGGTTTTGACCCAAAACAAAGTGAAAGAGCATTTAATTTATCAATTTGTTCACCATTAGATATTCGTTTGGCGGCTATTATTGTTGATAAATTTAAAATAGTATCGCCGAATATTAATGTTTTTATTCATTCATTCTTAGATAACAATATTGCTCATCAATTAAAATACCAAGAGATAGATTTTTTTCTTGGCTATAATCAATTCGAAAAATCCGAGTATCAACATAATGTTTTATTTAATGATGAGTTGGTACTTGTGGTGGCAGATAATCATCCTCGAATTGGAAATACTATAACGCAAGATGAATTAATTAATGAAAGGCATGCAATCATGTCAATGGATAATATGGGATCTTTTAGTAAACCTTATTATTATAATACGGAACTATCACATACAGTCAGTTATCAAGGCACTGATTTAAGTAGTGTCTTAAATATTGTCGCCCAAACTGATTTAATGGCAATCGCACCTAAATGGCTTGTTGACCATCATGCAAACCAACTTCAGTTGCGATCAATTGATTTACCTTGGCAAGATAATACGCGCCCATGTTACTTGACGTGGCATGAGTCAACGGCGCGTGACAAAGGTCATCAGTGGATGAAAACACAGTTTTGTCTGATGATTTCCGCACTTTCTGAACAACAATAACGCTGCTTAGATTTGCAATAAGTTACTCATCATGGTGACGATCATGGTGAGTTTTGTAACTGACATAACATTTGCACAAAATTTACATATTATTTCTTTCCTAGGTTCTCTTAAATGGATACACTCCGGATATTCAGCTAACACATGTAAGCTGAAATAATTAGCTGGTTAAGTTATTTGTGAGTGCACCGAATGGCTTAAGTCAATAATGACCTATAGGAAATATACTTTGATTACTGAAAATCTATATCCATACCACTTGGTTAATCGCTTACGTAGCAGAATTGATGCGAAAGAGTCAGCGATCAGGATAGCTTTCAGTCAATGGGATAAAGGAACTCAGAGCGAACTGACTTGGGAAGAAGTGGGCGTACAGACATCCGCTATTGCCCGTCATCTTCTTGCTTTGAATATCGCGACTCAAGAAAATATAGGACTTTTTGCTCAAAACAGCATGAATTGGTCTTTAGTGGATTTGGCTGCTTTACAAATTAGAGCCGTTACCGTTCCGCTATATGCAACGAGTGGGGTTGAACAGTCTGCGTACATTATTAATGATGCAAACATTAAAGTTCTGTTTGTTGGCGCGCAAGAACAATATAGCGTTGCTTGCCAGTTACAGCCTTTATGTCCACAGCTGACGACTATTGTTGTATTAAATGATGATGTTGAACTTATAGATAGTGCGATTACCTCAATGCATTTATCAACATTTATGTCCTTGGCTGAAAATCAATATCAAGCTGAATTTGATGAACGCATCGCAGCGCATAATCTTAGCGATTTATTTACCATCATCTATACATCAGGCACAACAGGTGAACCTAAAGGTGTCATGCTTGATTATTACAACATGGCCGCACAGCTTTACCTTCATGATCATCGACTAAAATTAACGCCTGCTGATATTTCCTTAAGCTTTCTTCCGTTGTCCCATGTTTTTGAACGGGCATGGAGTTTCTATGTCATGCATACTGGGGCATTGAACGTTTTTCTAACTGATACCAATTTAGTTAAAGAAGCTTTACTTGATGTTAAACCGACAGTGATGTGTGCGGTTCCTCGTTTTTATGAAAAAGTGTTCAGCGCAGTACAAAATAAAGTCTCAAAAGCCTCATTATTGCGCAGAACATTATTTCAATGGGCAATATCTGTAGGGAAGAACAAAATTAAAGCCCTTTCTAAGGGGCATTCTCCATCATTACTTAACCGTGCTTTTTACCCCATTGCTGATAAGTTAGTTTTGAGTAAAATTCGCCAAGGTCTCGGTGGGCGGATTCGTTTCATGCCAGCGGCTGGCGCTCGCCTTGATGATGATGTGATAGCTTTTTTCCTTGCGGCTGGCGTGAACATAAAGTACGGCTACGGCATGACTGAAACCTGTGCGACAGTTTCTTGCTGGGAAGAGGGGCAATATCCATTAGGTTCTATTGGGACACCGCTTTCGGCAATTTCTGTCCGTATTGGTAAAGACGATGAAATTCAAGTGAAAGGGCCTGTTGTAATGAAAGGCTATTATAATCGTCCACAGGAAACGCTTGATACTTTTACTGCTGACGGTTGGCTGAAAACAGGGGATGCCGGTAAAATTGATGCAAATGGTAATTTATATATTACTGATAGGCTCAAGGATCTGATGAAAACCTCTAACGGTAAATATATTGCGCCACAGGTTATTGAAGGCGTATTAGGTCAAGATAAATTTATTGAACACATAGCCGTTATTGCGGATGCACGTAAATTTGTTTCTGCATTGATTGTGCCGTGTTATGAAAGTCTTGAAGAGTATGCAAACTCAATTAACTTGAAATATCGCGATCGTCTTGAGTTACTAAAAGATTCGAATATTGTCGCATTATTTGAAAGTCGTTTAAAAGAATTACAAAAAAATGTTGAAAATTTTCATCAAGTGAAACGTTTTACGTTGCTTCCAGTTAACTTCTCTATGGAAAAAGGTGAGCTGACACCAACGCTGAAATTGCGCCGGAAAATCATTTCTGAGCGTTATCAAACTGAAATTGAGTCAATGTATCGAGAGTAATTGCATTATAAAAGCCGGATATCACCACTTATCCGGCTTTTATTTGTGCTATTTTTGGCCTTTTAATAGTGATTTACCCTTCCTTTTACTTGATGTTTAGTCAATAAATCCATTTATTATTAATGATAAAGACAATGTGAAAAATTAACACACTTTGTACAGAAATGATGTTTGCGTCGTTTCAGCCAGAGCGATATGTTAATAGCCTTAATTACTGTGTTTAAATGATAAAAATTAAAGAGGAAATTCATACCTCTGTTAACTTGCAAAACTAGTCTGGAGACAAACTCATGGAGATGTTGTCGGGAGCTGAAATGGTCATCAAGTCTTTGATTGACCAAGGAGTAAAGCACGTGTTTGGTTATCCAGGCGGTGCGGTATTAGATATCTATGATGCACTTCATACTGTTGGTGGCGTAGAACATATTTTAGTGCGCCATGAGCAAGCTGCTGTACATATGGCAGATGGCTATGCTCGTTCAACGGGAGATGTTGGTGTAGTACTGGTCACATCGGGCCCTGGTGCAACAAACGCAATTACCGGTATTGCTACAGCCTACATGGATTCAATTCCATTGGTTATCTTATCTGGGCAGGTTGCAAGTTCTTTAATTGGCAATGATGCATTCCAAGAATGCGATATGGTGGGAATATCTCGACCGATTGTTAAACACAGTTTTTTAATTAAAAGTGCTGAAGAAATCCCTGAAACTATTAAAAAGGCATTTTATATTGCGGCGAGTGGTCGCCCAGGACCTGTGGTTATCGATTTCCCAAAGGATACGGTTAATCCTGCGTTTAAATTTCCTTATCGTTACCCTGAATCTATTTCTTTGCGTTCTTATAACCCGACCTTACAGGGACATAAAGGACAGATCAAAAAAGCGTTATCTAAATTAGTCGCGGCAAAAAAACCGGTATTTTATATTGGTGGCGGTGCGATTAATGCAAGTTGTACTGCTGAAATCATTGAACTAGCGGAAAAATTACAATTACCTGTTGTTTCAACTTTAATGGGACTTGGCGCTTTTCCTGAAACCCATAAGCAGTCCGTCGGTATGTTAGGTATGCATGGTACTTTTGAAGCAAATAAGGTCATGCATAATTCGGATGTGATTTTCGCGGTAGGCGTGCGCTTTGATGATCGCACCACTAACAACCTAGAGAAATACTGCCCAAATGCAACTGTCATTCAAATTGATGTCGACCCAACGTCAATTTCGAAAACAGTTAATGCGGATATTCCGATTGTTGGTGATGCTAAATTAGCATTAAAACAAATGATTGGTCAGTTGGATCAATCGTCGTCTTCACAAGATCTGCAAGCGTTGGCAGATTGGTGGAAAGATATTGAAGATTGGCGTCGCCAAAAGTGTTTGAGCTATGAAACAAATCCAACCAAAGTTAAGCCTCAGCAAGCGATAGAAACTATTTATCGTTTAACGAAGGGGGAGGCCTATGTCACCTCCGATGTTGGTCAACATCAAATGTTTGCCGCACTTTACTATTCTTTTGATAAACCGCGTCGTTGGATTAATTCAGGGGGGTTAGGTACGATGGGGTTTGGACTACCCGCTGCGCTTGGGGTTAAATTAGCACACCCAGAATCAACGGTCATTTGCGTGACGGGCGATGGCAGTATCCAAATGAATATTCAAGAGCTCTCAACCGCATTGCAATATGGTTTGCCAGTGGTAGTGCTTAACTTGAACAACGGTTTTCTTGGCATGGTAAAACAATGGCAAGATATGATTTATCAAGGCCGTCACTCTCAATCTTATATGCAATCTTTGCCTAACTTTATTAAACTTGCCGAGGCTTATGGTCATGTAGGGATTTCAATTCAATCTCCTGATGAGCTTGAGGAAAAACTAAAACAAGCTTTGGTTGAAGTGAACGAAAATCAACGTTTGGTATTTGTTGATGTCAATATTGATGAAACAGAACATGTTTATCCAATGCAAATCCGCGGTGGTGCAATGGATGAAATGTGGTTGAGCAAAACACAGAGGACCTGATCATGCGTCGTATTTTATCCGTACTATTAGAAAATGAATCAGGTGCATTGTCTCGTGTTATTGGCCTGTTTTCTCAACGAGGTTACAATATTGAAAGCCTGACGGTAGCACCGACAGATGATCCAACATTGTCACGAATGACCATCCAAACCAAAGGTGATGCTAAGGTTCTTGAGCAAATTGAAAAGCAATTGCATAAATTGGTCGATGTACTGCGCGTGAGCGAACTAACAGCCTCTGCGCACATTGAGCGTGAGATTATGTTAGTGAAGTTACAAGCTTCAGGTTATGGTCGTGATGAGATAAAACGCTGTGCTGATATTTTTCGTGGACAAATCGTTGATGTGACGCCCACGCTTTATACCGTTCAGCTAGCGGGTACAAGCGATAAACTGGATGCTTTCCTTGAAGCTGTTCGTGGCGTTGCTGAAATTGTTGAAGTTGTCCGCTCAGGGATCGTCGGTGTTTCTCGTGGTGATAAAATTATGCGATGAAAAATTTATCATCCAAAGGTAGAATACAGTTGTGTAAAGCCCCGAATGACTCGGGGCTATCCCCAATATGGTAAAGAGGTTAACGTGAAACTGGATGAAATAGCCCGTTTAGCAGGTGTTTCCCGCACAACGGCTAGTTATGTGATCAATGGCAAAGCCAAGCAGTATCGAGTCAGCGATAAAACTGTTGAAAAAGTGATGGCGGTCGTCAGAGAACACAATTACCATCCAAATGCAGTAGCTGCTGGGTTGCGCGCGGGCCGAACTCGTTCTATTGGGTTAGTTATTCCCGATCTTGAAAATACAAGCTATACCCGCATAGCGAATTACCTTGAAAGACAAGCGCGTCAGCGTGGCTATCAGCTTTTGATTGCTTGTTCAGAAGACCAACCTGATAACGAAATTCGCTGCGTTGAACATCTTCTTCAGCGTCAAGTTGACGCGATTATTGTTTCCACTGCATTGCCTCCTGAACATCCGTTTTATCAGCGCTGGGCCAATCGTTCATTACCTATCATTGCACTTGATAGAGCACTTGAAAAAGAACACTTTATTAGTGTTGTGGGTGATGACCAAGAAGATGGATTTATGATTTCAACTGAGTTGCGTAAATTTCCAGCTGAATCTGTATTGTATCTTGGTGCGTTACCTGAGTTGTCAGTCAGTTATTTACGTGAACAAGGTTTTCGTAATGGATGGAAAGGTGATCCGCGGGAAGTCGATTACATTTATGCTAATAGTTATGAGCGTAATTCAGCTGCTGATGTGTTCGCAAATTGGCTGGATAAAGGCAATGAAATGCCGGATGCATTATTTACGACCTCATTTTCTTTATTACAAGGTGTACTCGATGTTGCCTTGAAGCGCAATGGGCGTTTGCCTGAACATATGGTAATAGCAACCTTTGGCGATAATGAGCTACTTGATTTCTTAGGTTGTCCTGTCCTTTCTCTGGCACAACGTCATCGTGATATTGCTGAGCGCATTTTAGAATTGGTTTTAGCAAGTCTTGATGAGAAACAAAAACCAGAACCGGGTATTACTCGCATTCGTCGAGATTTATGCCGCCGCGGAAGTTTAGGTCGAAAACAATAAAAAAATCGACGTAACTTTGTGCATTCAAAAAAAACACGTTGAATAATTAGTGATGTTGATCACGATTATTAGTAATATATCGGCCCCTACTGAGTAGGGGTCTTTTTTTTTCATGCTAAAAATAGGTAAATATTTAACTTTAGGAATTATCTTAATATGTTTATCTGTAATTTTTTAAAAAAAACTAAATGAATAAATAAATTTAATTTAAGTTTATTTGACTTACGTGAAAAATAAAATAGATAACTAATAATCCATATAATACTGTCTATTAAAACAGTTAGTTAATCAATTGAAATTTATTGAGTTTATTTTTCTGTGTGGTGTTTTTGATTATTATAGTTAATTAAGTGTAGTTAGTTGATACGTTAAATGTTCAGGACCCCGATGAAATAAGCGAATTAAAAATGAGACTTATATAACATTTAGGCTGGTTTGTGTGTTTTTTGAGCGTTTAAATATATTTGGAGTAATTTTAATGGCACTTAATAAATAAGTTAATTATATCAACTTGTTATTTCTTATTTTACGCTCTAATTGAATATTACCCGATTTTATCTTTTCAAAATTGTTCTGTAAATAAAGCTAAAGCTGAGAGCGTCTGGCTTGACAACGTTTTCATACACTTCGTAAACTTTATAAGTGGTGAATTGTGGGGTAAAGTGGGTAGCTAGGAAATTAAGGGGTAAAATCGGGTATGTTTCGTGGGGCTACACTGGTTAATCTCGACAGCAAAGGGCGACTAACCGTGCCGACTCGTTATCGAGGAATGCTGAGCGAGGAATCGAAAGGGCAAATGGTATGCACCATTGACCTTCACCAGCCATGCCTATTGCTATACACCTTACCTGAGTGGGAAATCATTGAAGAAAAACTATCAAAGCTCTCAACAATGAATCCAGCAGAACGACGAGTACAGCGCCTCTTACTTGGTCACGCCAGTGAATGTCAGATAGATAACGCCGGACGTCT
Organism: Providencia sp.; assembly: GCF_052096715.1. NCBI lineage: Bacteria > Pseudomonadati > Pseudomonadota > Gammaproteobacteria > Enterobacterales > Morganellaceae > Providencia > Providencia sp. Next base: position 64,003 of record NZ_JBQDNB010000018.1, on the reverse strand, counting down.
TTTGCTAGCTAACACACTGCGTCAACATGCAGGGCTAACAAAAGAGGTCATGCTGGTAGGCCAAATCAATAAGTTTGAACTTTGGGATGAACAAATGTGGTATCAGCAGGTGGAAAATGACATTGCCGCTGAGCGTCTTACGGAAGAGCCACTATCAGCCCGTTTACAGGATTTATCACTTTAATAATGACACAGCCACAATTTAAACATGTAACAGTTCTGCTCGATGAAGCAGTTAACGGTCTGAATATTAAACCAAATGGTATCTATATAGATGGCACATTTGGACGCGGCGGTCACTCTCGCCTTATTTTAAGCCAATTAAATGAGCATGGAAAACTTATCGCAATAGACCGCGATCCTGAAGCGATTAAAGCTGCTCAGGCTATTGATGACCCTCGTTTTATGATTAAGCATGGCCCATTTTCTGATATCGCTAACTATGTTGAAGAAGAAGGCTTGGTTGGCAAAATTGATGGAGTTTTACTGGATTTAGGCGTGTCTTCACCGCAATTAGATGATCCAGAAAGAGGGTTTTCATTCATGCGTGATGGTCCATTAGATATGCGTATGGACCCGACGAAAGGTCAATCAGCCCAGCAATGGCTGATGACAGCAGAAGCCGATGATATTGCTTGGGTGTTAAAAACGTTTGGTGAAGAGCGATTTGCAAGACGTATTGCTCGCGCAATTGTCGAACGTAATCATGATGCTGAAGCTGAGCCATTAACGCGCACGCGCCACCTTGCAGAACTTATTGCGAAAGTGAGCCCAGTGAAAGATAGACATAAGCATCCTGCAACTCGAAGTTTCCAAGCTATTCGAATTTACATTAATAGCGAATTGGAAGAGATAGAAAAAGCACTTAATGGGGCGATGTCAGTCTTAGCACCTGAGGGGCGTTTGTCGGTGATCAGTTTTCACTCTTTGGAAGATAGATTAGTGAAAAGATTTATTCGTCAAAACAGTAAAGGGCCCAGTGTGCCAGCGGGTATTCCATTGACTGAAGCGCAAATTAAACTACTTGGCGCGGCAAAATTGCGTGACCTTGGCAAAATGAAGCCATCAGAGCGTGAAATTGAAGAAAATCCACGCGCTCGTAGCTCTGTTCTACGCTTTGCCGCAAGAGCAGTAGAATAATGACTCCTGAAAGACACAGTCTGGCAAAAGTGATTGGGCGTGATTTATTTCGTTACGGCATTATTCCATTACTTTTGCTTACCGCAATTACAATAAGCGCGGTATTTGTGGTGACGACAGCCCATGAAACGCGCTTATTGACGGCGGCAAAAGACAAGTTATACGAAGAAAAAGATTCGTTAGATATAGAATGGCGAAACTTGATTTTGGAAGAGAATGCGCTAGCGAATCATAGCCGTGTAGAGCGTTTATCAGTTGAAAAATTACAGATGGTTCATGTTGAACCATCTCAAGAAAATATTATTGTTTCGAAACAATAATAAAAGGGTCCTAATGAAAGCACCTAAAACAGCTAAAAACAAGAAACAAGAAGAAACCACCAGCTTTGTTCGCTGGCGCTTTGTTTTGCTGTGCGGATGCATTGTCTTAGCTTTAGTCGGTCTACTGACCCGAGTAGCTTACTTACAAATTATCGCCCCTGAAAAATTAGTTAAAGAAGGGGATATGCGCTCCTTACGTGTACAAGAAGTGGCAACCGCTCGTGGCATGATAAGTGATAGGGAAGGTCGTCAATTAGCGGTGAGCGTACCAGTTAATGCAATTTGGGCTGATCCAAAAGAAATTTTTGAAAAAGGCGGCATTAGCCACGATGAACACTGGAAAGCGCTTGCTGAAGCACTTGATATTCCATTAGAACAAATTACCACCAAAATATCTGCGAACCCAAGAGGTCGCTTTGTTTATATCGCTCGTCAGGTTAATCCAACGATCGGTGATTACGTTCGCAAGCTAAAAATACCGGGTATTTATTTACGTAAAGAATCGCGTCGTTATTACCCATCAGGTCCCGTGACTGCCCACTTACTCGGTGTGACTAATATTGATGGGGAAGGTATTGAAGGGGTTGAAAAAAGCTTTGATCGTTGGTTAAAAGGATTGCCGGGTGAGCGCATTGTGCGTAAAGACCGCAACGGACGAGTGATTGAAACAGTTTCTTCCGTCGATAGCCAAGCGGCGCATAATCTTACATTGAGTATTGATGAAAGAATTCAATCAATTGTATACCGAGAGCTCACTCGCGGTGTTCAGGAAAATAAAGCTGAGTCAGGCGTGGCCATCTTAGTTGATGTGCATACGGGAGAGATTTTAGCGATAGCCAATAGCCCGTCATATAATCCAAATAATCTTGCTGGCACGCCGATGGAGTTCATGCGTAACCGCGCTATTACCGATATTTTTGAACCTGGTTCGACAGTAAAACCGATGGTGGTGATGAGTGCGTTACACAATAAGATAGTGACAGAGAATACCGTATTAAATACCTATCCATATCGTATCAGCGGTCATGAAATTAAAGACGTTGCACGTTATGCAGAGCTATCTATTACCGGTATTTTACAGAAATCGAGTAACGTTGGTGTTTCTAAACTGGCGTTAGCGATGCCTGCTACAGAGTTGGTGGATGTGTATGGCCGCTTTGGGTTTGGCAAACCGACCAATCTGGGGTTAGTCGGGGAAAGTAGTGGTATCTTTCCAAGTAAAAAAACACGGTGGTCTGATTTAGAAAGGGCCACCTTTTCTTTCGGGTACGGGCAAATGGTAACACCATTACAATTAGCGCGTGCCTATGCAACGATTGGCAGTTTCGGTATCTATCGTCCACTGTCAATTACTAAAGTTGACCCACCTGTTGCTGGAACGCGCGTTTTTCCTGAGCCGATAATGAGAACGGTTGTTCATATGATGGAAAGTGTTGCTCTACCGGGAGGCGGGGGAACACGTGCAGCAATTAAAGGCTATCGGATTGCAATTAAAACAGGGACCGCGAAAAAAGTCGGACCTGAAGGCCGTTATATTGATAAATATATCGCATATGCCGCAGGTGTTGCTCCAGCAAGTAATCCTCGTTATGCACTTGTGGTGCTTATCAATGAGCCAAGTGCAGGGAAATATTATGGTGGTGCGGTATCTGCACCGGTATTTGGAGCCATTATGGGCGGTGTTTTAAGGCTCACGAATATTGAACCAGATGCATTACCGTCAGGTGACAAAAACGAAATAGTGAACAGTCAAAAAGAGGTTAAAAGTGGCAGATCGTAATCTTTGTGAGCTTCTCTCACCTTTTGGTGTGAGCACGGAAAATATCTCACTGCGTGAGATGACGCTAGACAGTCGAAAGGCTGCCGCGGGTGATCTGTTTATTGCAATAAAGGGCCATGAGTCAGATGGCAGACATTATATCCCTCAAGCGATTGCTCAGGGTGTTTCTGCTGTCATCGCTGAAGCGCAGGGTGAAGCGTCAGAAGGTGAAATACGTTTCAGCCACGGTGTACCCGTTATTTATTTGAATGATTTGAATAATCGTTTATCGGCTTTGGCTGGCGAATTTTATCATCATCCTTCTGCACAAATGAAATTAATCGGTGTGACGGGAACTAATGGCAAAACAACCACAACGCAGCTAATTGCTCAATGGGCGAAAGGTCTAGGCGAAGTCAGCGCGGTGATGGGAACCGTGGGTAATGGGCTATTAGGACAAGTGTCGCCAAGTGAGAATACCACGGGTTCAGCGGTCGATATTCAACTTGAGTTAACTCAACTACTGAACAAAAAAGCGACCTTGACGGCAATGGAAGTTTCTTCCCATGGTTTAGTGCAAGGTCGTGTTGCTGCACTGTCATTTGATGCTGCCATATTTACCAATCTAAGCCGTGATCACCTTGATTACCATGGTGACATGGAGAACTATGAAGCCGCTAAGTGGCTTTTATTTTCAACGCATAATGCAAAAACTCAAATTATAAATGCAGATGATGCCGTTGGATTGAAATGGTTACAACGTTTACCACAAGCTTGTGCAGTTTCAATGGAAAATCGCCTTCCAAGCCATTGGCAAGGGCCTTGGTTACAAGCAACTGATGTTGAATACCACGATAAAGGCGCGACTATTCACTTTGATTCTTCATGGGGAAATGGTTCATTTGAAAGCCCTTTAATGGGAGCATTCAATGTCAGTAATTTACTTTTAGCAATGGCGACATTGTTAATGATGGATTATCCATTGGAACAATTACTTGCAGCGACATCGTCCCTTGAGCCTGTTTGTGGGCGCATGGAAGTGTTTAATGCGCAAGGCAAGCCTACCGTTGTGGTTGATTATGCTCATACACCAGATGCATTGGAAAAAGCCCTTGCAGCCGCACGTTTACATTGTACAGGCCAATTATGGTGTGTATTTGGTTGCGGTGGTGATAGAGATAAAGGCAAACGTCCATTGATGGGCGCAGCCGCAGAAGAGTGGGCTGATAAAGTTGTCATCACGGATGACAACCCTCGCAGTGAAGATCCATTAGACATTATTAATGACATCATGGCGGGTATTCTGGACTCAAGTCGCGTATTAGCGATACCGGGTCGCCCTGAAGCGGTTACAAGCACAATCTTACAAGCGGCACCTGATGACGTGATCCTCATCGCGGGTAAAGGTCATGAAGACTATCAAATTATTGGTCATCGTAAGTTAGATTATTCAGATCGCTTAACGGTGGCAAGGTTACTGGGGGTAATCGCATGATCCCAATTACATTAACCCAGCTAGCGCAAGTGACTCAGGGGCGTATTGAAAAAGCGGCTAATAATGAGTTGCAGCTTCATAATGTCAGTACGGATAGCCGTAATATTGGGCAAGATTGCTTATTTATTGCGTTGAAAGGCGAGCGTTTTGATGCACATAATTTCGCTGAACAAGTTGTCCTTGCTGGCGCAAAAGCATTATTAGTTGAAAGGCTTTTAGCGGTAGATTGCCCTCAAGTGATTGTTGAAGATACGCGAATTGCCATGGGGCAGTTAGCCGCTTGGGTTCGCCAAGCAAGTAAAGCAAAAATTGTTGGTTTAACCGGTTCTTCTGGTAAAACATCGGTCAAAGAAATGACCGCGTCAATTTTGTCTGAACGCGGAAATACCCTGTATACCTCGGGAAATCTGAACAATGATATAGGTGTGCCATTAACGCTATTTAGATTAACTGATGAGTTCGATTATGCAGTGATTGAAATGGGTGCTAATCATCCAAATGAAATTGCGTATACGACAAATATCGTTAAACCAGAAACTGCATTGGTCAATAATTTATTCGGAGCACATCTGGCAGGCTTTGGTTCTCCAGAAGGAGTGGCGAGAGCTAAAGGCGAGATATATCAAGGATTGCCTGATGAAGGTACGGCGATTGTTAACCTTGATAGCTACAGTGAATTATGGCAATTCCAACCACGTCAGACGGTTTGGTATTACTCACTGACAGCGCAAGCTAAAGCGGATTTCTACCCATCTAATATTCAAATCAAACAACTCACGACAGATTTTACTCTGCATACCCCTGTTGGGCAGGTTGAAATTACCTTGCCACTCCCGGGTGTACATAATATTGCCAATGTTTTAGCAGCAAGTGCACTGGCTATTTCTGTGGGTGCCACACTGGCTGATATCCAAAGTGGTATCGCGCAGACGCAAGCAGTGCCCGGACGCTTGTATCCAGTACGGTTAAGTGAAAATAAAGTGGTCTTAGATGACACTTACAATGCTAACGATGGCTCAATGATTGCAGCGGTTAATGTATTGGCTAAAATGCCGGGCTATCGTGTATTAGTCGTTGGTGATATGGGAGAGTTAGGTGATTACGCTCATGCATGCCATCAGCGTGTTGGCTTAGCGGCTAAACAAGCTGGATTAGATAAAGTGCTGAGTGTGGGTGAACTCAGTGAAATTATCAGTCAATTTAGTGAGTGTGGTGAGCACTTCGCTCTTAAAGACGCGTTATTAACTCGACTCATTCCTCTAGTGCAGGGAAATGATGTTGTTTCTATTTTAGTGAAAGGTTCACGCAGCTCCGCGATGGAAGATGTTGTGAATGCATTGAAGGAGTGCTTCAAATGTTAGTCTGGCTTGCCGAGATATTGGTACATAAGTTTTCTGTCCTGAACGTCTTTTCTTATTTGACGTTCAGAGCCATTGTCGGTTTGCTGACAGCACTCGCTATCGCATTATGGATGGGGCCACACCTGATTGCTTACTTGCAAAAAATGCAAATCGGTCAAGTTGTGCGCAGTGAAGGTCCTGAGTCTCACTTTAGTAAACGCGGAACCCCGACTATGGGGGGCTTGCTCATCCTATTTTCTATCACAGTTTCCACCTTACTTTGGGCGCGTTTAGATAACCCTTATGTTTGGTGCGTTCTTTTTGTCCTAATTGGATATGGCGTAGTCGGGTTTATCGATGATTATCGTAAAGTCGTCAGAAAAGATACCCGTGGATTAATCGCTCGTTGGAAATATTTTTGGCAGTCAGTTATCGCTTTAGTCATCGCGTTCACTATGTATGCTATAGGTAAAGATACTCCTGCTACCCAGCTAGTCGTGCCTTTCTTCAAAGATGTCATGCCGCAATTAGGTATGCTTTATATTTTACTGGCTTATTTCGTGATCGTTGGAACCAGTAATGCGGTTAACCTCACTGATGGCTTAGATGGCCTTGCTATCATGCCAACCGTATTTGTCGCTGCTGGTTTTGCATTGGTGGCTTGGGCAACAGGTAACGTCAACTTTGCTAGTTATTTGCATATCCCATTCATACCTCATGCGGGTGAGCTAGTTATTGTCTGTACCGCTATTGTGGGCGCGGGGCTTGGGTTTTTATGGTTTAACACTTATCCAGCGCAAGTTTTTATGGGCGATGTGGGGTCGTTAGCATTAGGTGGCGCACTTGGAACGATTGCCGTATTACTGCGCCAAGAATTCTTATTAGTTATCATGGGCGGTGTATTTGTTGTCGAAACATTGTCGGTGATTTTGCAAGTTGGCTCATTCAAATTACGTGGGCAAAGAATATTTCGTATGGCACCAATTCACCATCACTATGAATTGAAAGGCTGGCCAGAACCACGCGTCATTGTACGTTTCTGGATCATCTCTTTAATGTTGGTCCTTATTGGACTGGCAACATTGAAGGTGCGTTAACATGAGCATTTATCAGGGAAGTAAACAGCCAGATGAAAAATATCTGGGTAAAAAAGTCATCATTATAGGCTTAGGATTAACAGGCCTATCTTGTGTTCACTTTTTTCTTACTCGAGGTGTCGTGCCTCGCGTTATGGATACTCGCGCTGTTCCACCTGGTGTAGATAAACTCCCTGAAAATGTTGAATGTCATTGCGGTAGCTTAAATGATGAATGGCTGCAAGAAGCTGATTTAATTGTGGCAAGCCCGGGTATTGCGTTGGCAACCAAACAATTACAGCAAGCCGCTAGTCAGGGTATTGAAATTGTTGGTGACATCGAATTGTTTTGTCGTGAGGCAGATGCGCCTATTATTGCTATTACTGGGTCAAATGGTAAAAGCACAGTGACATCTCTCGTTGGCGAAATGGCAAAAACTGCCGGTATTTCTGTCGGTGTCGGCGGCAATATAGGTATTCCAGCCCTATCATTACTGAATTCAGGTCATGAATTATATGTTTTAGAGTTATCAAGTTTTCAACTCGAAACGACCTCAAGCTTAAAAGCGATCGCAGCAACGGTACTTAATATCAGTGAAGATCATATGGATAGATATCCATTAGGTCTGCAACAGTATCGTGAAGCTAAATTAAAAATTTATCATAATGCACTGAACTGCATTGTGAATGCACAAGACCCGCTAACATTACCGCAAAACTATTCCGTGAATGAATGTATTAGTTTTGGTCTCAATAGCGGTGATTATTTCTTTGATACCCAAAAGCGAGTTTTAGTCGCTAAAGGGGAAGCCGTGTTGGATGTAGCGCAAATGCACATGACAGGGCAACATAATTATCTGAATGCATTGGCCGCGCTTGCGCTCGCAGATACTGCGGGTATAGCGCGTAGCGCAAGTATTCAGGTGCTCAAAACATATGCAGGTTTAGTCCATCGTTTTCAATTAGTCTTATTTAATAAAGGCGTTCGTTGGATAAACGACTCTAAAGCAACAAATGTAGGTAGCACCGAAGCGGCATTAAATGGCTTACATGTTGATGGCACTATTTATTTATTGCTCGGCGGTGATGGTAAATCAGCTGATTTCTCATCATTGAAAAATTATGTATCTGCGGATAATTATCGTCTTTATTGCTTTGGTCGCGATGGTAAAGCATTAGCGCAATTAGCACCTGAAAAATCAGTATTAACTGACACTATGGAACAAAGCTTGCGTCAATTAGCCCCAAGTTTGAAGAATGGCGATATGGTGTTGTTGTCGCCAGCTTGTGCAAGTTTGGATCAGTTCAAAAGCTTTGAGCAACGTGGCGATATATTTGCTCAGCTAGCCAAGGAGTTAGGTTAATGATGATACCGGGTGCAGCGCGCTTAAAAGGTTGGGTTATTGGCGAAAAGCTTGGCGTAATTTCAGGCACGACATTGTACGATCGTACTTTGGTATGGTTAGCGTTTGGTTTGGCGACAGTGGGTTTCATTATGGTAACGTCGGCATCGATGCCTGTTGGCCAGCGACTGACTAATGATCCTTTTTACTTTGCTAAACGCGACGTCATGTACCTTGTGGTAGCCTTCATACTGGCTTTAGGTGTGATGCGAATTTCGATGGCGATGTGGGAAAAGTATAATTACATTTTATTGATGCTCTCATTAGCAATGTTAGGTGTGGTATTAGTTGCGGGAAGTTCCGTTAATGGTGCCTCGCGTTGGATTGATATTGGTATTGTTAAAATCCAGCCTGCTGAAATTTCAAAGTTTGCGCTCTTTTGTTATGTTTCTAGTTACTTAGTCCGTAAATCAGAAGAAGTACGCACACGTTTCCTTGGGTTTGTAAAACCCATGTGTATTTTGATAGCAATGGCATTTTTGTTGTTGTTACAACCTGATTTAGGTACTGCAATTGTATTAGTCGTTACGACGTTAGGACTACTTTTTTTAGCCGGTGCTCGGTTAGCTCCTTTTATTATTGGTATTACTGCTTGTGTTGTCGGCGTGCTCGCATTGATTTGGTTTGAGCCGTATCGTTTGCGTCGTGTGACATCATTTTTGAATCCATGGGATGATCCCTTTGGGAGTGGTTATCAATTAACCCAATCATTAATGGCATTTGGTCGAGGGGAATTATTCGGTCAAGGCTTAGGTAATTCAGTTCAAAAACTAGAATATTTACCCGAAGCGCACACGGACTTTATTTTTTCAATACTCGCTGAAGAGCTTGGTTATATAGGTGTTGTACTTGTTCTGATTATGGTTTTCATGTTGGCATTTAGAGCAATGATGATCGGTCGACGTGCATTACTTTCTAATCAATTATTTGGCGGATACCTTGCTTGTGCCATTGGTATCTGGTTTACCTTCCAAGCGTTGGTTAATGTTGGTGCTGCTGCGGGCATGCTGCCAACTAAAGGATTAACTTTACCTTTAATCAGTTACGGTGGTTCAAGTTTATTAGTCATGTCGGCTGCGATAGCAGTATTACTGCGGATCGATTATGAAACACGTTTAGAAAAAGCTCAGGCCTTTGTAAGGAGTACCAAATGAGTCAGGCAAAAAAATTACTCGTCATGGCTGGCGGAACAGGTGGACATGTTTTTCCTGGCCTAGCGGTAGCACATTATTTGCAGGCTCAAGGCTGGGAAATTCGTTGGTTGGGCACAGCAGACCGTATGGAAGCAACCTTAGTACCGAAGCATGGAATTGAGATTGAATTTATTCAGATATCAGGTTTAAGAGGCAAAGGTATTGCAGCAATGATTGGTGCACCTTGGCGTATTTATAAAGCTATTCGTCAAGCTAAGGCCATCATTGAGCGCTATCAGCCAGATGCAGTATTGGGTATGGGCGGATATGTATCAGGTCCCGGTGGCATTGCGGCATGGCAGTGTGGCGTACCAGTTGTATTGCATGAACAAAACGGTATTGCAGGCTTAACCAATAAATGGTTATCAAGAATTGCAAAAAGAGTATTACAGGCATTTCCGGGCGCATTTCCAAATGCGCCTATAGTGGGTAATCCGGTACGTGATGATGTATTAGCTTTACCTGCCCCGCAAGCACGATTTGCTGGTAGGGAAGGGGCTATGCGAATTTTGGTTGTCGGCGGTAGCCAAGGTGCGCGTATTTTAAATCAAGTTATGCCCAAAGTTGTCGAAAAAACGAACAAGCAGTTAAATATATGGCATCAAGCTGGAAAAGGAAGTAAGGAATCGACTGAAGCGTTGTATAATGAACATTTGCAAGTTTCAGGCAATTCTGAACATAAAGTTACTGAATTTATTGACGATATGGCGCAAGCTTATGCATGGGCGGATCTTGTTATCTGTCGTTCAGGTGCCCTAACGGTTAGCGAAGTTGCAGCAGCAGGTTTACCTGCGATTTTTGTTCCTTTTCAGCATAAAGACCGTCAGCAATATTGGAATGCTTTGCCATTAGAAAAGGCTGGTGCTGCAAAAATTATCGAGCAGCCACAATTTACGGCAGAAGCTGTTGCTAGCTTACTAGAACAGTGGGATAGAGTAGAATTATTATCGATGGCAGAAAAAGCGTATAGCTGCGCCATTACAGATGCGACGGAGCGTGTAGCAGCTGTGATTTGCGAAGTGGCTAATGCTAAATAAAATGCAGCCATCATGAGTTAAAACCGATACAGAATTTATATAAGAAGCGAAGACATATAGTGAATACACAACAATTAGCGAAATTAAGAACATCAGTGCCAGAAATGAGAAGAGTCAGGCACATCCATTTTGTTGGCATCGGTGGTGCTGGCATGGGTGGTATCGCTGAAGTGTTGGCTAATGAAGGTTATGAAATTAGTGGATCAGATTTGGCACCAAACGCAGTCACTCAGCAATTAACGGATTTAGGCGCAACAATTTATTTTAATCATCGCCCTGAAAATGTTGAAAATGCGAGTGTTGTGGTTGTTTCAACCGCTATTTCTGCAGAAAACCCAGAAATTAAAGCGGCAAATGAATTGCGTATACCTGTTATACGTCGTGCTGAAATGTTAGCTGAACTAATGCGTTACCGCCATGGTATTGCGGTTGCAGGCACTCACGGTAAAACGACAACAACAGCTATGATTTCGGGCATTTATGCGCAAGCAGGGTTAGACCCAACTTTTGTTAACGGTGGACTTGTTAAATCAGCAGGCACACATGCACGTTTAGGTAGTAGCCGCTATTTAATTGCTGAAGCTGATGAAAGTGATGCATCGTTTTTGCATTTACAACCTTTAGTGGCGGTTATTACAAATATTGAAGCCGATCATATGGATACCTATCAGGGTAATTTTGATAACCTGACAGATACCTTCATTAATTTTCTGCATAACTTGCCATTTTATGGCCGCGCAGTGATGTGTATTGATGATCCCGTGATCCGTTCATTATTGCCACGAGTCGGTCGTTATATCACCACTTATGGTTTTAGCGAAGATGCAGATGTAAGAATTACGCAGTATGAGCAAAAAGGAAATCAAGGATTCTTTACGATAGCGCGTGAAGGTATGCCTGAATTGACCGTGGTACTTAATGCGCCGGGTCGCCACAATGCCCTTAATGCAACAGCAGCGGTCGCCGTTGCAACAGAAGAAGGGATTGATGACCTTCATATTTTGACTGCATTAGTTGAGTTCCAAGGAACGGGGCGTCGTTTTGATTTCCTAGGTAATTACGCTCTTCGACATGTGAATGGTAAAGAAGGTGAGGTGATGCTAGTTGATGATTATGGTCATCACCCAACAGAAGTGGACGCAACAATAAAAGCGGCGAGAGCCGGATGGCCTGATAAACGTATTGTGATGATATTTCAACCACATCGCTATACGCGTACTCGTGATTTATATGATGATTTTGCGCATGTACTGAGTCAGGTCGATGTATTGTTAATGTTAGAAGTTTATGCGGCTGGTGAGAAGCATGTGCCGGGAGCAGATAGCCGTTCATTATGTCGAACAATTCGTGGTCGTGGGCTGGTAGATCCAATATTTATCGCTGATTCAGAACAAGTTAGTCAAATTTTGGCTAAAGCACTTAACGATAACGATTTAATTTTAGTTCAAGGCGCAGGAAATATTGGTAAAATAGCGAAAAACCTCGCAGATACGAAATTACAACCACCGATGGTTGAGGAGTAAGCATGACAGAGAAAGTTGCGGTTCTATTAGGAGGAACGTCCGCTGAACGTGAAGTTTCACTTCAGTCAGGAAGTGCTGTATTGGCTGGTCTTCGCCAAGCAGGCATTGATGCGTATCCTATTGATACCAAAGACTTCCCTGTGGTGACGTTAAAAGAAGCAGGATTTGATAAAGTTTTCATTGCCCTACATGGCCGTGGTGGTGAAGACGGTACAATCCAAGGCATGCTTGAGTTTTTAGAACTTCCTTATACCGGTAGTGGTGTGATGGCATCGGCTTTGAGTATGGATAAACTGCGGACTAAACAGTTGTGGCAAGGTGCCGGACTGAGTGTTTCGCCTTATATTTCATTAACAAAACAACAATATGCAGAAAAAACCAAACAGCAAATCGCAGAACAAGCGATGCATTTGGGTCTTCCACTGATTGTTAAACCAAGTTTAGAAGGTTCGAGTGTTGGCATGAGCAAGGTTGATAGCTTAGAAGCTCTGCCTGCTGCCCTTGAGCTCGCGTTTCGTTTTGATGAAACATTATTGATTGAAAAATGGCTTAGTGGCCCTGAATATACGGTTGCAGTGCTAGGTGATGAAACATTACCTTCAATCCGTATCCAACCACCGGGTATTTTTTATGACTATGAAGCAAAATATCTTTCTGACGAAACGCAGTATTTTTGCCCAAGTGGCTTAAATGCACAATTGGAGTCGGCATTGTCAGAATTGGCAATAAATGCATATAAAACTGTTGGTTGCCGTGGTTGGGGTCGAGTTGACGTAATGCAAGATAGTGATGGTCAATTTTACCTGTTAGAAGTGAATACCTCGCCAGGTATGACTAGCCATAGCTTAGTGCCAATGGCCGCTAATCAAGCGGGATTGAATTTTTCGCAGTTAGTTGTGCGTATTTTGGAATTGGCTCGCTAATATGTCGCAGGCAGCGTTAAACGTTAAGCATCATAAACATAATAATGGGAATGATGAAGACCCCTATTCGGGGCCAAGTAATGGTTCATTTTTGAGTGGATTGTTCTTTTTCTTAGTGGTTGTGAGTACAATTGTTTGGAGTGGTTGGACCGTGATGACTTGGATGAAGGATGCGGATAGGCTACCAATGTCCAAGTTAGTGTTGACAGGTGAGCGCCACTACACAAAGAACGATGATGTCAGAAAGGCGATTTTATCCCTTGGGCAGCCAGGTACTTTTATGACTGTTGATGTGAATGCCATTCAAAATCAAATTAGTATGATGCCATGGATACGCCAAGTCACAGTGCGAAAACAGTGGCCAGATGAATTAAAGATCCATATTGCTGAGTATGTGCCGTTTGCCAGATGGAATGATCAAAACATGGTGGATGGGGAAGGTCGAGTGTTTAGCCTTCCCGTAACAGAAAATGGTAAAGGCGATTACGTCTTACTGTATGGACCTCAAGGAAGCCAGAAAGAAGTACTTAAAGAATATGTCATTTTAAAAGATATTCTGGCGAAGCACGACTTGAAGTTAAAATCGATTTCAATGACAGCGCGAAATGCATGGCAGATAATCTTAGATAATGACGTAAGAATTGAGCTAGGTAAAAAAGAAGTATTAGAGCGGTTAAATAGATTCCTTGAACTTTATCCGCTTTTACAGCAAACAACGGATAAACGAGTTGATTATGTTGATCTTCGTTATACCAGTGGTGCTGCGGTGGGGTGGGCGCCTTTATTGGTCGATGCCCCTCCGGGGTTTCAATAATAAATATTGCTAAGAACTCAAATTAGGCAGAAGCAAATGATAAAAGCAACGGACAGAAAATTAGTGGTAGGCCTTGAGATTGGAACTTCCAAGGTATCGGCCCTTGTAGGCGAAATTCTGCCCGATGGTATGGTTAATATTATCGGGGTGGGAAGTTGCCCATCTCGTGGCATGGATAAAGGCGGCGTGAACGACCTTGAATCGGTTGTGAAATGCGTGCAAAGAGCAATTGATCAGGCTGAATTAATGGCCGATTGCCAAATATCCTCTGTCTACCTTGGGTTATCGGGTAAACATGTTAGCTGCCAGAATGAAATTGGAATGGTGCCAATTTCAGAAGAAGAAGTCACTCAAGAAGATGTTGATAGTGTCGTTCATACCGCAAAATCAGTTAGAGTACGCGATGAACACCGTATTTTGCATGTGATCCCGCAAGAGTTTGCGATTGACTATCAAGAAGGCATTAAAAATCCGGTTGGACTGTCCGGTGTTCGTATGCAAGCAAAAGTCCATTTAATCACCTGTCATAATGATATGGCAAAGAATATTGTTAAAGCGGTAGAGCGTTGTGGTTTAAAAGTTGATCAGCTTATATTTGCAGGTCTAGCCGCGAGTTACGCCGTTTTAACTGAAGATGAACGTGAATTAGGTGTTTGTGTTGTCGATATTGGTGGCGGCACAATGGATATGGCTGTTTATACTGGTGGTGCTTTACGTCATACTAAGGTTATTCCTTACGCAGGTAATGTGGTAACGAGTGACATCGCGTATGCTTTTGGTACACCACCGAGTGACGCAGAGGCCATCAAGGTTCGTCATGGTTGTGCGGTCGGCTCTATTGTGAGTAAAGATGAAACCGTTGAAGTACCGAGTGTGGGCGGACGTCCACCAAGAAGCTTACAGCGGCAAACCTTAGCGGAAGTTATTGAGCCGCGTTATACTGAGTTATTAAATCTAGTAAATGAAGAAATATTAAATTTACAGGAACAGTTACGCCAACAAGGTGTCAAACACCATCTGGCAGCGGGTATTGTTTTGACGGGCGGCGCGGCACAAATCGACGGATTAGTCGAATGTGCACAGAAAGTCTTCCATACACAAGTCAGAATTGGTGCTCCACTTAATATCACTGGATTAACAGATTATGCGCAGGAGCCATACTACTCAACAGCAGTAGGGCTTCTACATTACGGCAAAGAAAGCCATCTTGGCGATGATACCGAGACGGAAAAACGTGCTTCAGTTAGCAATTGGTTTAGTAAAATCACGAGCTGGTTGAGAAAAGAATTTTAATTTTTATTCAGAAGCATATTATTAGCTTCGAAGTAAGCACAAAACGGAGAGAAATTATGTTTGAACCAATGGAGCTAACCAATGATGCGGTGATTAAAGTCATCGGTGTTGGTGGCGGCGGCGGTAATGCCGTAGAACACATGGTGCGTGAGCGTATCGAAGGCGTTGAATTCTTCGCTGTGAACACTGACGCACAAGCCTTGCGCAAAACAGCAGTAGGGCAAACCATCCAGATAGGTACGGGTATTACTAAAGGTCTGGGCGCTGGCGCAAATCCTGAAGTTGGCCGCAATGCTGCTGAAGAAGACCGCGAAGCATTACGTAATGCCCTCGATGGTGCCGATATGGTATTCATCGCAGCTGGTATGGGTGGTGGTACTGGTACAGGTGCAGCGCCAGTGGTTGCTGAAGTTGCCAAAGAATTAGGTATTTTGACTGTTGCTGTCGTGACAAAGCCATTCAATTTTGAAGGCAAAAAACGTATGGCATTTGCAGAGGCTGGTATCACTGAGTTGTCAAAGCATGTTGACTCATTGATCACCATTCCTAATGATAAATTATTAAAAGTACTTGGTCGTGGTATCTCTTTACTTGATGCTTTCGGTGCGGCAAATGACGTACTTAAAGGTGCAGTTCAAGGTATCGCAGAACTAATTACTCGCCCAGGTTTAATGAACGTAGACTTTGCTGACGTGCGTACTGTTATGTCAGAAATGGGCTATGCGATGATGGGTTCCGGTGTCGCTCGTGGTGAAGATAGAGCTGAAGAAGCTGCTGAAATGGCAATTTCTAGCCCACTGCTAGAAGATATCGACTTGTCTGGTGCGCGTGGTGTGTTGGTTAACATTACGGCTGGTTTTGACCTGCGTTTGGATGAGTTTGAAACGGTAGGTAACACTATTCGTGCATTCGCATCTGATAATGCAACGGTTGTAATTGGTACTTCTCTAGACCCAGAAATGCACGAAGAGCTGCGTGTGACTGTTGTTGCTACAGGTATTGGCATGGACAAACGTCCAGAAATTACTTTAGTAAGCAATAAAATGTCTCAGCAAACATCAATGGAGCAACGCTATCAGCAAATGCAAAATAGCATGTCTTCATTAACAGAAGAGAAACCAGCGGCTAAAGCGGTCAATGACCAAAATACGCAAACAAATAAAGAACCGGATTATCTTGATATTCCTGCGTTCTTGCGTAAGCAAGCCGATTAATTTTTAATTATATTGGATTCTCCGCTTTTTGTGCTAAAATTTCCTACTGATTGTCCTGTATGATAATCAGTAGGACTTATAACATTGCGAGAAATATACGATGATCAAACAAAGGACACTTAAACGTATTATTAATGCGACTGGTGTTGGTTTACATACCGGCAAGAAAGTTACGCTTACTTTACGTCCAGCGCCGGCGAATACCGGGGTCATCTACCGTCGTACTGACCTTAATCCACCGGTTGATTTTCCGGCAGATGCGAAATCAGTTCGCGATACCATGTTATGTACTTGCTTAGTCAATGAAGATAACGTGCGTATCTCAACTGTTGAACATTTGAATGCTGCTTTAGCTGGATTAGGTATCGATAACATTGTTATTGAAGTCAATGCGCCTGAAATCCCTATCATGGATGGCAGTGCAGCACCTTTTGTTTTCTTGCTACTTGATGGTGGCATTGAAGAATTAAATTGTGCAAAGAAATTTTTGCGTATTAAAGAAACTATACGTGTTGAAGATGGCGATAAATGGGCAGAAATGAAACCTTATAATGGTTTTAGCCTTGATTTTACTATCGACTTCCAACATCCGGCAATTGATAGCAGTACTCAAAGTTATTCGCTTGATTTTTCAGCTGAATCATTTGTTAATCAAATTAGCCGTGCACGTACTTTTGGTTTTATGCGTGATATCGAATATCTGCAATCGAAGGGCTTATGCTTAGGCGGTAGTTTTGACTGCGCCATTGTTGTTGATGACTATAAAGTCCTCAATGAAGATGGTTTACGTTTTGAAGATGAATTTGTTCGCCACAAAATGCTTGATGCAATTGGTGACCTATTCATGTGTGGCCATAATATTATTGGTGCATTTACTGCATTCAAATCAGGTCACGCATTGAATAACAAACTTCTACAAGCTGTTCTTGCAAAAGAATCGGCTTGGGATCTGGTTACTTTTGAAGATGAAGCTGAATTGCCAGTGGCATTCAAAGCACCTTCAGCTGTATACGCATAAATTAAGCTTATACAGCAGTGCTATTGCTATCTCTGAAATGATTTAATCAGAGTTAGTCTTTCCTCTGTTGGCTGCACTAGTACTCTCTCCGGCTAGTGCAGCCAACCGCTCAAATTTCTCTTTCAATCCCTTAGGGCTTCTTTTTGCCAGTTTTAATAGCTGATCAGCGGTCTCTAAACTTATTTTTCTTTCATTCTTTTTTTGCTTAAATGGTGCTGTTTGCTTATTGAATGAGCTATTTTGCCTTGTTTTTCGCATTAGATCTGGGTTGATTCTGATGTCGATTGAAGATAAAGATGGTAGAATAGAAGTTCTTAATGCAGAAAGTAGATTTATTTTTTCGTAATTAAGTCGGGTCATCCAACTGGCATTAGCTACTTCGATAACCATAATATTATTACGATAGTTAGCAACTCGGCACATGGGTTTAAGTTCAGTCGGTAGTAAATCACCCACAATGCGATTCAGTTTGATAATGGCTTTTGCATTTTGCTGAATAATTTGTAAGGGGCTCGACGTTTTCGCTAATGAGCCTTCGAGAACATCAAAAAGTGCTTGTGGTTGACTATCTCTCATTGTTAGCTCCGACTTCCGAGTGATGATGATTAAAATCTATGTGCGAATCATGCTACTGTAACAGATAAATTATATAAGAGTTCGATGGGTATTTTAAATTTTTGGCGACAATTAGGAAGAAGATACTTTTGGTCCCACCTTTTACTTGGTGTGGTGGCTACAGGTGTCGGCTTGCCTACGATTTTAAATGCGCTATCTGAATCACAACATACTCAAATCAACTCTTCGCCTGTTAATCGTCAAAGCCAAGCGGTTAATGCTTTCGATAATCTATTTGCACAACAGAATTCCCAGCGTTCTTCCTCATCTTCTTCTTATTCTGTTAATTACTGGCAGCAGCATGCAGTCAGAAATGTGATTAGACAGCTTACATTTGCTTTCTCCACTCAAGAAGATGACGATTCAAATAAACAAGAAGCTCAAAAAGAACCATTACTTGCGCCTCAGTTAATGTTAGATACGCTATATGCCATGTTGGGGCAGCGTTCACTTCAATTGCATGAAAATGTAGCTCAAACAAGCAGTTATGTTTATCCTCTCTTTATTACATATCAACCCGCGATATGGATTGCTCAGGTTCATGGCATCAGGGCTGGCCCTGTTATTGCCTAGTTACTATTAACGCGATTACATCACTTGTTCGTGTGGTATATCGTCGTTCAAATTTATTATTAAATAACTAATTGATTTTCCTGAGATATAAAATATGTTAACAAAATTATTAACGAAAGTTTTTGGTAGCCGTAACGATCGTACGCTGCGTCGTTTACGTAAAGAAGTTGAAAAAATTAATCGCCTTGAGCCTGAATATGAAAAACTCACTGACGAAGAATTAAAAGCAAAAACGGCTGAGTTTCGTGAGCGTTTAAGCAAAAATGAAAGTTTAGACAGTCTTATTCCAGAGGCGTTTGCAACAGTACGTGAAGCTAGCCGACGTGTTTTTGGTATGCGTCACTTCGATGTTCAGTTAATCGGTGGTATGGTTTTGAATGAACGCTGTATCGCAGAAATGCGTACAGGTGAAGGTAAAACGCTGACGGCAACTTTGCCCGCTTACCTCAATGCATTGACTGGTAAGGGCGTTCACGTAGTAACCGTGAATGACTATTTGGCTAAGCGAGATGCGGAAAATAACCGTCCATTATTTGAATTTCTCGGTTTAACTATCGGTATTAACTTATCAGGTATGGCTCCTCCTGCTAAGCGTCAAGCTTATGCAGAAGACATTACTTACGGTACCAATAACGAATTCGGTTTTGACTATTTACGCGACAACATGGCATTTAGTCCTGAAGAGCGCGTTCAACGCAAACTACACTATGCATTGGTGGATGAAGTTGACTCAATCTTAATCGATGAGGCGCGTACACCACTTATCATTTCAGGGCCTGCGGAAGATAGCTCTGAACTGTATCAAAAAGTTGATAAATTAATACCAAAGCTTATTCGCCAAGAGAAAGAAGATTCAGATACTTTCCATGGTGAAGGTCACTTTTCTGTTGATGAAAAAGCGCGTCAAGTTACGATTACAGAGCGTGGTTTAGTATTGGTTGAAGAGTTATTGGCCGAAGAGGGCTTGATGACTGAGGGTGAGTCGCTGTATTCGCCTGCGAACATTATGTTAATGCATCATGTTATGGCCGGTCTGCGGGCTCATGCATTGTTTACCCTTGATGTTGACTACATTGTTAAAGATGGCCAAGTTGTTATTGTCGATGAGCATACAGGTCGTACAATGGAAGGCCGTCGTTGGTCTGATGGTCTGCATCAAGCAGTAGAAGCGAAAGAAGGTGTTGAAATTCAAAATGAAAACCAAACACTGGCTTCGATAACATTCCAGAACTATTTCCGTTTATATGAAAAATTAGCGGGTATGACAGGTACTGCTGATACAGAAGCATTCGAGTTTAGCTCAATCTATAAGCTTGATACCATTGTTATTCCAACTAACCGCCCTATGGTACGTAAAGATTTACCTGACTTAGTTTATATGAACGAAGCAGATAAATTTGAGGCTATCATTGAAGATATTCGTGAAAGAACGGCTAATGGTCAACCGGTTCTGGTTGGTACAATTTCAATCGAAAAATCAGAGCTTATTTCTAATGCACTGAAAAAAGCTAAAATTGCGCATAACGTTTTGAATGCAAAATTCCACGCAATGGAAGCGGAAATTATTGCAAACGCAGGTCAATCTGCTGCGGTAACAATTGCAACTAACATGGCTGGTCGTGGTACCGATATCGTGCTTGGCGGTAGCTGGCAGACAGAAGTTGCCGCATTAGAAGAACCGACCCAAGAACAAATTGATGAAATTAAAGCGCAATGGAAAATTCGCCATGATGCAGTATTAGCATCGGGTGGTTTACATATTATTGGTACAGAGCGCCATGAATCTCGTCGTATTGATAACCAGTTACGTGGTCGTGCCGGTCGTCAAGGGGATGCGGGTTCATCTCGTTTCTATCTTTCAATGGAAGATGCATTAATGCGTATTTTCGCATCAGACCGTGTTACTGGGATGATGAAAAAATTAGGTATGAAACCAGGGGAAGCGATTGAACATCCTTGGGTTACCAAAGCAATTGCTAATGCTCAGCGTAAAGTTGAAAGCCGTAACTTTGATATTCGTAAGCAGCTACTTGAGTACGATGATGTTGCGAGTGACCAGCGTCGTGCAATCTATTCACAGCGTAATGAATTACTTGATGGCGGTGATATTAAAGAAACCGTTGATAGTATTCGTGAAGATGTCTTTACTACGACAATGGATGCCTATATCCCACCACAATCGTTAGAAGAAATGTGGGATATCGACGGATTGCATCAGCGTCTTGTTAACGATTTCGATTTAGATTTACCAATGAAAGAGTGGCTTGATAAAGAGCCAGAGCTGCATGAAGAAACACTTCGTGAGCGCATTATGGAAAAAGCAGTTGAAATTTATCAACGTAAAGAAGAAATTGTTGGCGTTGAAGCTATGCGTAATTTCGAAAAAGGTATCATGCTACAAACTTTAGATACCTTATGGAAAGAACATTTAGCATCAATGGACTACCTGCGCCAAGGTATCCATTTACGTGGTTATGCACAAAAAGATCCTAAGCAAGAGTACAAACGCGAATCGTTTAGCATGTTTGCTAATATGCTTGAAACTTTAAAATATGAAGTGATAAGCACGTTATCTAAAGTTCAAGTTCGCTTACCTGAAGAAGTTGAAGCATTAGAGCAACAGCGCAGAGAAGAAGCTGAACGTTTAGCGAAAAAACAACAGCTAAGTCATGATTCTAGTGCTGAATCTTTAATGACAGAAACGGAAGCTAGGATTGCAACACAAGGTCATAAAATAGGTCGTAATGATCCATGCCCTTGCGGTTCAGGTAAGAAATATAAACAGTGTCATGGCCGATTGAATTAATGTTCAATCTACTGATTAAGTTGAACGATTAAATCGTAAAACGATCAATTATAAAAAATAAGAAAGGCGGGACTTCCCGCCTTTTTAACGAAGAAATTATGGAAAAAAAACATCTGCATATCGCTGCAGGTATTATTCGTAATACAAAGCAGCAAATATTCATAACTGAGCGCCCAGAAGGTACTCATATGGCCGGATTTTGGGAGTTTCCCGGAGGAAAGTTAGAGCAAGGTGAACAGCCTGAAGATGCTTTAATTAGGGAACTTGAGGAAGAAGTTGGTATTATAGTTACAGAAAGCCAATTATTTCACCGGGTTGAGCATGAACTAGACGATAGGTTTATAACACTTTACTTTTTTATCGTATCGGTCTGGCATAATGAGCCTTATGGAAAAGAAGGGCAAAAATCACGTTGGGTAGAGCAGCAAGATTTGATCGCAAGTGAATTTCCGCCTGCTAATCGTATTATTGTGGAAATGCTGACTCAATAATTTCATCTACCAATGATATTGAAAAATTTTAATAAATAATGGTAAGTGGAAAGCATATCGTATCAACTTATGCTTCCCACTTTAAATTTAAAGATAAGTAGGCAATTAACCATTATTCTCTGGTAGTTCACTCCAATTATCGCTGTCTGATATCTCGCCTTGGCTTTCAATATATTTTTCTTCGCTTGCCCATTCTCCAAGATCAATCAATTGACAGCGTTTACTGCAAAATGGACGAAAGGGACTATCTTCATTCCAAACAACTGTTTTTTGGCAGGTTGGACAATTTACTTCAATATATTCATTCATAAAAATTTTTCACTCGTAAATGTTTGCTTTCATCAGCAGCAAGATAGTTCAAAGGTGATGACTTCGGGTAGTATACCATTCTCACTATCTATGTGGAGAAAACGAAGAGCAAAACGTGTTTTATGGCCTGAAATTTGAGGATAAATAAGATGTTCTGCAGATAACTTAATTCGAAGGAGTTCTTTTCCTTCCACGCTATCTTGATAAAATCCATTATGTGATGCTTTAGTTTCGAAAGTTCCGGATTGGCGAATTAAGGTTAGAATGGTTTGCAATATGTCTTTTAATGGTTCAATGCTATCAAGCCAGCCTTTAATTGTGTTATCTCTTTGAGATTGAGGGATATTTAACCATAGCTGTAATGTTGGTAAATCGAAGCTACAGCATCCTCCTGGAATACTTAGGCGTTGACGAACCATACTGATGATTTTATCAGATCTTAGCTGATGCCCAGATCGAGATGCTGACATTAATCGGCTGATTTTTTCCGATAGCTCGTTAAGTAAAGAGTTAATTAATTGATTATCAGCATTTGGTGACTCAGCCCAAGTTAATAAACGAGATCGTTGTTTTTCGAGTTCTTTTACAAGCTCGGAGCGGACTTCACCTCTATCAAGTATTTCAATTAATTCAGAAATAGCACGAAAAAAAGCAATACCTGAAGAATAGGAGGTAATATGACTAAGTTCATAAACTTGTGCTAAAAGGGTTTCAAGGCGCAACCAAGAGCGGATTTTTTCATTCATTGGATATTCATAGGTGATGAAGTTTGTTGAAGTTAGTTCGCCCATTAAAATTCCTATTTTTTAGTTTTTGCTTGTGTTAAATATTGTTTGTGAAGTGCTGCAACCTTATTGGCAATGCTGGGATCATTTGTATGATTTGTAACTATATCATCTGCATAAGATAAGCGCTTTTCTCTACTGACTTGTGCATTTAATATATTAATAGCTTGTTCACGGCTAATGTTATCTCTTTCAATGGTTCTTAATATTTGCTCTTCTTCAGTTACATCAACTACAAGTACTCGATCCGCTAAGTGAGAAATATTATTTTCTATTAGTAAGGGAACAACCCATATGACATATGGATAATTAACTTGCTGTAATTGTTTTTTTGTTTCTTTCTGAATTAGTGGATGAAGTAATGCATTTAACCATTTCTTTTGTTCAATATTAGAAAAAATAATTTCTCGTAGATAGTTTCTATTCAGGGAGCCATCAACATTAAGGATTGCCTTTCCAAAATGCAATGCAATAGCATCTAAGGCTGGAGTACCGGGTTCCACAACTTGTCGTGCAATGATATCAGCATCGACAACAGGCACGCCAAGCGCCGCAAATTCATTTGCAACGGTTGTTTTACCACTTCCAATACCACCTGTTAAAGCGACTATATAGGACATAATATTTATTCATTTATATATTGTTAATAAAAATAGATTACACTGAAATTTCGAATTTGTCTGCTCTCACTGTAACATATATGACATACAATTTATAACATATAACAAGAGTGGGGGACATATACAAATTACATTCTGTTTATAACATAAAGGTAAAAATTTTATCCCTAGAATAGGTTATTAAACACCGGTAATTACATTACCTAGATTAAATATTGGCAAATACATCGCTAACATTATCACACCGATAAGACTTGAAATTAAAACAAGTAAAATTGGTTCAAGATTTTTAAGTCTTTGCTTTGTTATATCTGCATATTGTTTAGAATAATATTTGAATAAATACTGTGTAAAGTATTGAAGCTTATCTGTTTCTTCGGCGATAGATATAAGTTGAATTGCTAAACTCGGAAAAAAAGGGGTTTGGTTCATCGCCCTGGATAATGACTCGCCTTTAATTACAGTACTATGGATGAACTGGCTATCTTTATGATAGTGATTATTAGTGATAGTTCCGATTGCACAATTTAAGCATTCAGGCAATGGTAAACCTGCTTTTAATGTTGATGATAATGTTAAAAAATAGATAGATAAATTGTGAAATTGTATTAATTGTCCAAAATAGGGAATGATTGTTGAAAGCTGATGGAGGTATTTCTTAAATTCTATTCTAAATTTGATTACACATAATATAACGAGTGAGATTAATATAAAGAATAGATAAAACTCATCTCTAATTCGGTTAGATATAGCTATCATAATTTGTGTTAAGAATGGAAGTTCATGTTGAAATGTCGAATAAATATTTTCAAATTGAGGAATAACATACAGTAACATAATTGATAAAAGAATAATTGAAAATATTATGAGAGTAATTGGGTATCTCAAGGCTTTCTTAATGATTTGCGTTGTTTCAATGTTATGCTCTAACATAGTCGTTATAATAGTAAAACTATTTTCATACTGTCCTGTTTTTTCAGCAATTATTATTAGGCTTAAAGTGGTGCTGTCAAAGATAGTCGGATGTTGTTTTAGGTTTTTAGCGAAACTTTCACCTTTTTTCAAGTTATTGATTGAACATGAAATAATATAGTTCCAAAGTGGTAGTTGACAGTTTGATTTTAAAATACTCAAACATTGAAGTAAGTTTATTCCTGAAGATGTCAATATACTTAATTGATGAAAGAAATGAATTCGATAATTCAAATTTAATTTATTTAAATTGAAAATGGCTTTTAGCTTTATTTTTAAAGGTATTAGATTATTTTCAATAATAATTAATAGCGCCTGTTTTTTATTTTTAGCAATTAATGTGTCTTTTATTAAATCATTATGGCTATTGATTGCCGTATAGGAGTATATAAACATAATTAATAGTCCCCTTTGCCTACTATGGCGTAAACTTCTTGTAAGCTCGTATTTCCAGACTCTATGAGCTTAATACCGGATTGAAATAAATTGATAAAATTACTCGAACAAATCTTTTGATTAGCAAAGACATTTTTCAAATTATCATGATGAAGGTATTCATAGATTGCAGTTCTTCCCATAAAGCCGGCAAAACATTGGTCACATCCTGATGATATCGATTCATTAACATGGGTATTTTCATCGATTTCCGTTTGTTTTGTTGTTGGTTGTTTGCAATTAGAGCAGAGTTTTCTAACAAGTCGTTGAGCAATAACCATTTTTAAGCAAGACCTCAATTGTGCTTTATTGACACCTAATTGCTCCATACGCTCTATTGCACTCACAGTGCAATTTGTATGTAGTGTTGAAAGCACTAAATGACCGGTTTGTGCTGCTCTGGTTGCAATTTGAGCTGTTTCTTCATCTCGTATTTCACCAACCATAATAATATCCGGATCCTGCCTTAATAAGGCTCTAAGTATAAATGCAAAACTTAATCCATATTTTTCGTTAACTTGAATTTGATTTATTCCTTGAAGAGGGATTTCTATAGGATCTTCAATGGTTGAAATATTTCTTGAGGATTGATTTAAATACTCTAGAGCGCTATATAGGGTGACTGTTTTGCCACTCCCCGTTGGTCCTGTGACTAATATTAATCCTTGTGGTTTATGTAAGTTTTCTTTTAATACGTTTAATAGGGTAGAGCACATCCCGATGTGCTCTATGGAATATTTAAGTTGAGTATTGAGTAGTCTTAAAACCAGTTTTTCGCCATATAAGGTGGGAATACTTGATAAGCGTATACTGAAATTGTATCCATCAAAATACCAATTCAATTGTCCATCTTGAGGAAGCCTTTTTTCTGCAATATTCATTTTTGCTAGTATTTTAATTCGAGCAATAATCTCATTATTGATTTCATAAGGAGGAGATGGCATAAAATGTAGTTTCCCATCCACCCTAATACGTATTTTAATGCCTTGCTTAGTTGGTTCTATATGTATGTCTGATGAACGCTTACGAACTGCGGACTTAAGTAATTCCTCAACAAAGTCAATTGCTGGCGAGGATGTATTTAATGATTCGGTTTCTTTTGTTTGATAGGTTTTTTCTTCTTCCTGAACTTCGTGAATATCATGATTAAAATAATGGTCTATTTTTTCCTTTGGCCAAATATCATAACAGACCGGTACACTAGCAATAAATCTTAGTGTTGAAATAACGTTATCATTAGGTTTTTGCGATACGGCAATTGATAATCTTTTATGGTTGTAATCAATTATTATTATATAATTTTTATCACATACATTTTTAAGTTCTTTAAAAATATATTGCCTTTCCCTGGTGTAATTCATTTTAGCCCTTATTTAAAAATTGAGTGTTTTTTCACAGAGTGATTTTAAATTATCATCACTGTCGCTTTCACAAACAATTGTCCATTGAAAAGGCATATTATTATTTGTATTTAAAGGTGTTAATGTAGCAGAAAGGCCAGAGAGTGCTTTATCAGCAGTAAAAGTAATGACACCAGCTTTTACATCTATTGCACTAAGGTACTTACCTTTAACATTATTAGGAATATTGTCTTTTCCGCTAGCACATTGAGTTAAATCGCCTTGATTGAAACTACATAATTCAACGCTATTTTTATAAGGAAGTATAGTTTGTAGTACATCTGTCATTGCGGCTTTTTGCATATATCCTTGATAGCCTGGAATGGCTATTGCACTAAGTATAGAAATTATTGCAATAACAACCATTATTTCAATTAACGAAAATCCTTTTTGATTCATGATTAAATCCTTCTATGTTGAGGTGAGTGAATATCATGAACGAGTTTTTACGTTACATTTAGTCATTGCATTATTATATGCGAGCGGTCTTGAAAAATATTTATGATAATAAGTGGGGTTTCATTTTTATTTGGAGCGTACTCGAAAAAATATAAATTTATTTTTATATAATCTTGAGAGAATATGATTTTTTTGGCTTAATTTAAAATTCTCGTAATCATATTTTAAAGTTTAATTACGAGGGTTAATAAATATTGAATTATTTAAATGTTTTTAATTTTTCTTTGTAATGTGACCAATTGAAATAAGGGCCAGGATCTGTTTTTCGATTAGGTGCAATATCACTGTGGCCGGTAATATTGTGTGCAATAAGCGGATATTGAGCGATAAGTAATTTTGTGATTTGAGCTAGTGCTAAATATTGATCTTCTGTAAAAGGTTCGAAATCGGTTCCTTCGAGTTCAATACCAATTGAAAAGTCATTACATTTTTCTCGGCCTTGATAACTTGATTGTCCTGCATGCCAAGCACGCATATTAAAAGGAACATATTGTATTATTTCACCATCACGGCGTATTAGACAATGGGCAGAAACTCGAAGGTGTTTTATCTCGTCAAAAAATGGATGCTCATCAGGATTTAATGTCCCTGTAAAAAGCTGATTAATATACGGGCCACCAAATTGTCCAGGAGGAAGGCTGATATTGTGTATAACTAAAAGAGAAGGAACCGTAGTTTCAGGTCTTTCATCATAATGGGGAGAAGGGATATGAGTCACATTTTTTAGCCAACCATTATGTATTTTCATACCGGTATCCATAGTATTCTCTTTTCTTTTTTAAGCTCTCGTTATCTATAGCTAGAAAGATTAGCATAGATGATATGACACGGGTGGATATTTTTGGAGTTTACTAATGGCTATACGACGTTACGATGAGAAACAAAGACGTGAAGTTCTTCTTGAAAGATTGTCTGTAGATATTCCCTTCATGGTCAGTGTTGCATTGAAAGAAGATTTAGGCCAGTTGGTTGATTATAAACAAGATATTACTGGGCAATTGCTCAATGAAAATACGCTTGCAACAGCTCGAATTATTACAAGAGAGCAGGGTGTTTTTTGT
This sequence comes from Providencia sp., assembly GCF_052096715.1. Classification (NCBI taxonomy): domain Bacteria; kingdom Pseudomonadati; phylum Pseudomonadota; class Gammaproteobacteria; order Enterobacterales; family Morganellaceae; genus Providencia; species Providencia sp. The sequence continues at coordinate 35,930 of NZ_JBQDNB010000018.1, read as the reverse complement.
GGGCAACAATGGCTTGATGAAGTTTTTCATCAATTAGGTGGTCAGGTTAAAGTTCATTGGCAAGTACGAGACGGTGATACCGTTGCACCAAATCAAATTCTCTGTGAAATGTCTGGGCCATCTCAGGTACTTTTAACCGGAGAACGGACAGCACTTAATTTTATTCAAACATTGTCGTCTGTCTCGACAGTGACAGCTCTATATGTGGAACAGCTCAAAGGGACAAGAGCTAAGCTTCTGGACACAAGAAAAACCATTCCTGGACTAAGAACAGCATTAAAATATGCCGTTTTGATGGGCGGAGGGTTTAATCATCGCCTTGGTTTATCTGATGCCTATCTTATTAAAGAAAATCATATTATTTCAGCGGGTTCCGTAGAACAAGCCGTCAACCTTGCTCGTAAAGCTCACTCTGAAGTCCCTATAGAGGTTGAAGTTGAAAATTTGGATGAGCTACTTCAAGCAATAAAGGCTGATGCAGATATCATCATGTTAGATAATTTTACGACTAAAATGATGAAAGATGCTGTGGTATTAACAGCCGAGAAGGCCGCTTTAGAGGTATCAGGAAACGTAACCTTAAGTACAATCAAAGAGTTTGCTAAAACTGGAATTGATTTTATCTCAGTCGGTGCATTGACTAAACATATTAAAGCAATGGATTTATCCATGCGATTTGTGAATGAGAAATAACGGAAGCTTTGCTAGTTATTACGATTAAACAGCAGAGATTGTAAAGTGAAGGACATAATTTGAACAATCTCTGCTGGTTTTTAAATTGAAGTCAAATGCTGATGAGGCTGTCTGGTTTAGTTCAGTGCTATTTTTTAAATTGAAATTTGATTTAAGTTTGACTTAATGGATATTTTAACGATTTTTTTATGTTAAAGATGGCGTTTTGTATTTCAGTAATCGCTTAGATATATTTATTGAATAATTATGCATTATAATTGACTTTGATTTACCTTAGTTTGTAACTGTAACGCTTCAGTTATCGTTATTTTGGCATAAAAAATCGATTTAAATGTTAAATATCAATATGCGTATAAATGTGTTTGGTTATCAAATTATGCTAAATATTAAAATTTTTTGTTAAAATTTGCAGGATTTTATGATTTAGCACAAGGTCTTTATGGACAGATAGTGAATACTTTGTTACTTTATTAACCCATAAATAAATTGGTATTACCAATTAACACTGGGTAATACGTAATCAATAATTACTCACTAATGAACATGGCAGATTATGACTTACGGTAAAATTCGCCAACCAAAGTTATCTGATGTTATAGAGCAACGACTCGAACATCTTATTTTCGAGGGGACTTTACGCCCCGGCGAAAAGCTGCCTCCTGAACGCGAACTGGCTAAACAGTTTGACGTGTCCAGACCATCAGTACGTGAAGCAATTCAAACTTTAGAAACCAAAGGTCTTTTATCTCGCCGTCAAGGTGGTGGAACCTTTGTTCAAAAAAAAATGTGGCAAAGTTTTAGCGACCCACTTGCTGAATTACTTGCTGGTAACCCTGAATCTCAATTTGATCTCCTTGAAACGCGTCATGCACTCGAAGGTATTGCCGCTTATTATGCTGCGCTTCGTGGTACTGAAGAAGATTTAGTGAGAATTCGTCAAAGTTATGAACTAATTGAAGTTGCACAGCAAAATGGCGGGCTTGAAGCTGAATCAGACGCGGTATTACAATATCAACTGATTGTAACAGAAGCTGCTCATAACGTTGTTTTATTGCACCTGTTGCGCTGCATGGTTCCTATGTTGGAACAAAATATTAAGCAAAATTTTGAGTTTTTATACACGCGTAAAGATATGTATAAAGCAGTTAGTGAACATAGAGCTCAAATTTTCTCCGCTATAATGGCAAGAGAACCTGAAAAAGCACGAGAAGCTTCTCATCGCCACTTAGCCTTTATTGAAGACTTGCTTTTGGATATTGGCCGAGAGCAGACAAGACGAGAACGTTCGTTACGTAGGTTACAGCAACATCCTGATTTAAAGTAGTAATATAGAACCTGACTGCTGCATCTATATTACTGTGAATGCTCTATTTGAGCGCTAAACGCAGCAACTACATTAGGGCCTATCTTCCCGCTATTTTTAATGAAATGGGAAAATAACGGGAAGATAGGCTCCACATAAACATCATAAAATAGATAACAGATAAGGAATACACCATGTCAGATATGTTAAAAAATGACGTGGATCCGATTGAAACTCGCGACTGGTTACAGGCGATTGAATCGGTGATCCGTGAAGAAGGTGTTGATCGTGCACAGTTCATTATCGAACAGGTATTGAGCGAAGCACGTAAAGGCGGTGTTAACATTGCTGCTGGTGCATCCGGTCATTTTGATTACATCAACACAATTGCTGTTGAAGATGAACCTGCATACCCTGGTAACATGGATTTAGAGCGCCGTATTCGCTCTGCAATTCGTTGGAACGCAGTTATGACTGTTCTGCGTGCTTCTAAAAAGGATTTAGAGTTGGGTGGCCATATGGCCTCATTCCAATCTGCTGCAACCTTATATGAAGTTTGCTTTAACCACTTCTTCCGCGCTCATAATAATAATGATGGCGGCGACTTGGTATTTTTCCAAGGCCATATTTCCCCGGGTATCTATGCTCGTGCTTTCTTAGAAGGCCGCTTAACTGAAGAGCAGATGAATAATTTCCGTCAAGAAATTGGCGGTAAAGGTTTATCTTCTTACCCACACCCTAAATTAATGCCTGATTTCTGGCAGTTCCCAACTGTTTCAATGGGTCTGGGACCAATCAATGCTATCTACCAAGCTAAATTCTTAAAATATTTGGATAACCGTGGTCTGAAAAATACCTCTGCACAGACGGTATATGCTTTCTTAGGCGATGGTGAGATGGATGAGCCAGAATCTAAAGGTGCGATTACTATCGCAACTCGCGATAAGTTAGATAACTTAGTTTTCGTTATTAACTGTAACTTACAGCGTTTAGATGGCCCAGTAACTGGTAATGGTAAAATTGTTAACGAGCTAGAAGGCATCTTTAATGGCGCTGGCTGGCAAGTTATCAAAGTTATGTGGGGCGATCGTTGGGATGAATTGCTGCGCAAAGATACTAGCGGCAAATTAGTTCAACTGATGAACGAAACACTGGATGGCGACTATCAAACATTTAAGTCACGTGATGGTGCTTATGTTCGCGAACATTTCTTTAATCGCTACCCAGAAACTGCTGCATTAGTTAAAGACATGACTGACGATGAAATTTGGGCGTTGAACCGTGGTGGTCACGATCCGAAGAAAGTCTATGCAGCATTTAAAAAAGCAGAAGAAACGAAAGGTAAACCAACTGTCATTTTAGCTCAAACCATCAAAGGTTATGGTATGGGTGAAACGGCTGAAGGTAAAAACATCGCTCACCAAGTGAAGAAAATGAACATGGATGGCGTACGTTACTTCCGTGATCAATTCAATGTGCCAGTTGCCGACGACCAAATTGAAAAACTGCCGTACATTACATTTGAAAAAGATTCAGAAGAGTACAAATATCTACATGAGCGTCGTCAAGCGCTTGGTGGTTATTTGCCAGCTCGTCGTGCTAAGTTTGAAGAGAAACTGGAAATTCCAGCACTGTCAGACTTTAGCCAATTACTTGAAGAGCAATCTAAAGAAATTTCAACCACAATTGCATTCGTTCGTGTTCTGAATGTTATGTTGAAAAACAGCTCTATTAAAGAACGTTTAGTCCCAATTATCGCTGATGAAGCACGTACCTTTGGTATGGAAGGTCTGTTCCGTCAAATCGGTATTTACAGTGCGAAAGGGCAGCAATATACCCCTCAGGATCGTGAGCAAGTTGCTTACTATAAAGAAGATTCTAAAGGTCAAATTCTGCAAGAAGGTATCAATGAGTTAGGTGCGGGCTCTTCATGGTTAGCTGCGGCGACATCATATAGCACCAATAACCTACCAATGATCCCATTCTATATCTACTACTCAATGTTTGGTTTCCAACGTATTGGTGACTTGATGTGGGCAGCGGGTGACCAACAAGCACGTGGCTTCCTGATTGGTGGTACTTCAGGTCGTACAACACTTAATGGTGAAGGCTTACAACATGAAGATGGTCATAGCCATATCCAGTCACTAACTATTCCTAACTGTATTTCTTATGACCCAGCTTACGCTTATGAAGTTGCTGTCATAATGCACGACGGTTTAGAGCGTATGTATGGCGAGAAACAAGAGAACGTGTATTACTACATCACGACTCTTAATGAAAACTACCATATGCATGCAATGCCAGAAGGCGTTGAAGAAGGTATCCGTAAAGGTATCTACAAGCTGGCTTCTGTTGAAGGTAGCAAAGGTAAAGTTCAGTTATTAGGTTCTGGCTCAATGATGCGCCACGTACGTGAAGCTGCAAATGTGCTGTCAACTGAATATGGAATTGGTTCTGATGTTTATAGCGTAACCTCATTCACTGAATTGGCTCGTGATGGTCAAGACTGTGAGCGTTGGAATATGCTACATCCATCTGCTACGCCACGTGTTCCATATGTTGCTCAAGTCATGAATGACGCACCAGCTGTTGCATCAACTGACTACATGAAACTGTTCGCAGAGCAAATTCGTACCTATGTACCTGCTAGTGAGTATCGTGTACTAGGAACCGATGGTTTCGGTCGTTCAGATAGCCGTGAAAACCTGCGTCACCACTTTGAAGTGGACACAACTTATGTGATAGTTGCAGCGCTAGGTGAATTGGCTAAACGTGGTGAAATTGATGTTCAAATCGTTGAAGAAGCGATTAAAAAATACAACATCAACCCAGATAAAGTTAACCCACGTTTGGCATAAGAGGTAAGAATCAATGTCTATTGAAATCCAAGTGCCTGATATCGGTGCTGATGAAGTTGAAGTCACCGAAGTGATGGTTAAAGTTGGTGATAAAGTAGAAGCAGAACAATCAATTATCACAGTTGAAGGTGATAAAGCTTCTATGGAAGTCCCATCGCCACAAGCGGGTGTGGTTAAAGAAATTAAAATTGCAGTGGGTGATAAAGTCACTACTGGCAAATTAATTATGATTTTTGAAGCAGCGGAAGACGCAGCAGCGCCAACTGCAGCAGCTTCTGCTCCTGCGGCTACCGCAGCACCAGCTACAGCTGAAGCAAAAGAAGTTGCTGTACCTGATATCGGTGGCGATGAAGTTGAAGTTACTGAAATCATGGTCAAAGTTGGCGATAAAGTTGAAGCTGAACAGTCGATCATTACTGTTGAAGGTGATAAAGCCTCAATGGAAGTACCTGCACCATTTGCTGGTACAGTTAAAGAAATTAAGATTGCAACTGGTGATAAAGTTCAAACTGGTTCTTTGATTATGGTATTTGAAGTTGCAGGTTCTGCGGCTCCTACAGCGGCACCGGCGGCAGTTTCTGCGGCACCAGTTGCTGCGACAGCTTCTGCAATCAAAGATGTTAACGTTCCAGATATCGGCGGTGATGAAGTTGAAGTTACCGAGGTTATGGTTAAAGTTGGCGATAAAGTTGCTGCTGAACAGTCAATCATTACTGTTGAAGGCGATAAAGCTTCAATGGAAGTGCCTGCACCATTTGCTGGTACAGTTAAAGAAATTAAAATCGCGACTGGCGACAAAGTTAAAACCGGTTCACTGGTGATGACTTTTGAAGTTGCAGGCTCAGCACCAGCAGCAGCTCCTGTAGTTGCGGCTTCTGCACCAGCACCATCGGCTGCACCTGTTGCATCAGCACCAGTGAAAGCGGCTGATAGCAAAAACGACTTCGTTGAAAATGACGCTTATATTCATGCAACGCCGGTTATTCGTCGTTTAGCGCGTGAGTTTGGTGTTAATTTAGCGAAAGTTAAAGGTACGGGCCGTAAAGGTCGTATTCTTCGTGAAGACGTCCAAGCTTATGTTAAAGATGTTGTTAAACGTGCAGAATCTCCAGCAGCAGCGGGTGGCGGCTTACCAGGTATGTTGCCATGGCCGAAAATTGATTACAGCAAGTTCGGTGAAGTTGAAGAAGTTGAACTGGGCCGTATTCAAAAAATCTCTGGTGCTAACCTAAGCCGTAACTGGGTCATGATCCCACACGTTACACTGATGGAAGATGTTGATACCACTGAAGTTGAAGAGTTCCGTAAACAACAGAATAAAGAAGCTGAGAAGAAACAGCTTGGTGTGAAAATCACACCACTGGTGTTTATCATGAAAGCGGTGGCCCGTGCTCTTGAAGAGATGCCACGTTTCAACAGCTCTATTTCTGAAGATGCACAGCGTTTGTTCCTGAAGAAATATATTAACATCGGTATCGCAGTTGATACCCCTAATGGCCTAGTTGTTCCTGTTTTCAAAGATGTGAACAAAAAAGGCATTATGGAGTTATCTCGCGAGTTAGGTGAAGTGTCTAAGAAGGCTCGTGCAGGTAAATTGACTGCCGCTGATATGCAAGGTGGTTGCTTCACTATTTCGAGTCTTGGTGGCATTGGTACAACCGGTTTTGCTCCGATTGTAAATGCACCAGAAGTTGCCATTATGGGTCTATCACGTTCAGCAATGAAACCAGTGTGGAATGGTAGCGAGTTTGTTCCTCGCCTGATCCTGCCTATGTCACTTTCATTTGACCACCGTGTAATTGATGGCGCTGATGGCGCTCGATTCATCACTTTGGTTGGACAATTGATGAGCGATATTCGCCGTCTAGTGATGTAAATAATAAGACCGGCTTATAGGCCGGTCTGTTTTATTTAGGCTGGGGCAGAGTTTTTTGCTGTTGCTGCCACAGGTTGGGAGTTACATCACGTAATGAGCCTTTTCAGGGTGTTAACAATTCTGTAAACTGCTTTCGGTGTGTACTTTTCCAGTGGAAAATTCGTTTATTCGGCAGCCCCGCTGGACAAAACAAAATGAGGTCATGATGAGTACTGAAATTAAAGCCCAAGTAGTCGTACTTGGTGCAGGCCCTGCAGGATATTCTGCGGCTTTCCGTTGCGCTGACTTAGGTTTAGAAACTGTTTTGGTTGAGCGTTATTCAACTCTAGGTGGAGTTTGTTTAAACGTGGGTTGTATCCCATCTAAAGCTTTGTTGCATGTTGCAAAAGTGATCGAAGAAGCTAAAGCTTTAGCTGAACATGGTATCGTTTTTGGTGAGCCAAAAACTGACATTACCAAAGTTCGTATGTGGAAAGAAAAAGTTATCAATCAGTTAACTGGCGGCTTAGCAGGTATGGCTAAAGGTCGTAAAGTTACCGTGGTTAATGGTTTTGGTAAATTTACAGGTGCAAACACACTGGTAGTTGACGGTGAAAACGGCAGCACAACAATTAATTTTGATAATGCTATTATTGCTGCGGGCTCACGTCCTATTCAGTTGCCATTCATTCCTCATGAAGATTCACGCATTTGGGACTCAACCGATGCGTTAGAACTGAAAGAAGTTCCAGAGCGTCTGCTAGTTATGGGTGGTGGTATCATCGGTCTAGAAATGGGGACTGTGTACCATGCTCTAGGTTCTCAAATCGATGTTGTTGAAATGTTTGATCAAGTCATCCCTGCGGCTGACAAAGACGTAGTTAAAGTCTTCACCAAGCAAATCAGCAAGAAATTCAATCTGCTATTAGAAACTAAAGTAACAGCTGTTGAAGCAAAAGAAGACGGCATTTATGTTTCTATGGAAGGCAAAAAAGCCTCCGCAGAACCACAGCGTTATGACGCTGTATTAGTCGCTATCGGTCGTGTACCTAATGGTAAAAACTTAGATGCGGGTCAAGCAGGCGTTGAAGTTGACGATCGTGGATTTATCCATGTTGACAAACAAATGCGCACTAACGTACCTCATATCTTTGCTATCGGCGATATCGTCGGTCAACCAATGTTGGCTCACAAAGGTGTTCATGAAGGTCACGTTGCAGCAGAAGTTATTTCTGGTCTGAAACATTATTTCGACCCTAAAGTTATTCCATCAATTGCTTACACTGAGCCAGAAGTCGCTTGGGTTGGTTTGACTGAAAAAGAAGCTAAAGAAAAGAATATCAGCTATGAAGTTGCAACATTCCCATGGGCTGCATCTGGCCGTGCGATAGCATCAGATTGTGCTGAAGGTATGACTAAGTTAATTTTCGACAAACAAACTAACCGTGTTATCGGTGGTGCTGTTGTTGGTGTTAACGGTGGAGAATTACTGGGCGAAATCGGCCTAGCAATTGAAATGGGTTGTGATGCTGAAGATTTAGCATTGACGATTCACGCTCACCCAACATTATATGAGTCAATTGGTATGGCTGCTGAAATTTATGAAGGTAGCATTACTGATTTACCAAACGCTAAAGCGAAAAAGAAAAAGTAATTTTCTTTATTAGCGAATAGTAAACAGCATCTCTAGTGTGTTGTTTATTTATAAAGTGAATAGAAGCCAATGTGGAAACACATTGGCTTTTTTGTATTTATAGCAATAAAAAAGATAAATTCATCTTTATAATTTCATTTAAATTAATCAATTGAAAATAATTATTTAATTTTTAAGTTTATAACTATTATGAAAACAACGGTTAGTTGACTATAACAGTTTTAAATTCTAATTTGCTTATTCTGCTTTTTATTTATAGCTAATAAGGAAATTAGTTTATGGGAATAATGGAACATGTAGAATCGATGACGGTAGTTGGAAGTAATTCTCGGCCTAGTAATGACTATTCATATTTTAATAATTTTTCTGATGATATTCATGATGAAACATATTTGACTGATAACTATGATAATTTGAAAAATATTTTACATGATAATTATGATGAAAAAGAATCAGCATCGAGTGATGAACGTATTTACTACCATAAGACCGAACCTTCACAAGTTGGGATAAACTTAAATAAAAACACGCGAAGGTCAAACCAAGAATTACTTGAAGATAAGATTGAAACATTGAAAGGGACAGTTCGTAGTATTGAAAGCTCACATGAATGGAAGGTTTTAACAGATCCTCAAAAATACCCCTGTACATATCAATGGAAATTTCATTCTAAAACAGCCGAAGGAAAGATAATATCGTTTGGAAAAAAATAATAGAGAGGAATACGTTATGTGGCATGATTTAAACATTAAAAATGTGGGCCGTATAGAGAAAACAGTTGCTGAATTCACGATTACGATGATCCCTATTTTGCCTTATTCAAAAATGAAAGTAAAAATTTATGAAAGTCAATCCGGAAATTTTACTGGAATGACTGACTTGGCAATAAAAAGAAAATTTGATGGTTCTCCCGAATGTGCTATTGGATATGGAGATACTATTGAAGAGGCACTAGAAGACACTATCCTCTATTTTAATAAAATGCTAAGTCAAGATGGTTTTACTGAATTAACAGAAGATGACATTAGTTATGCAGAGTGGTCTGATTTTTAAAAATTAAAAGATCCCAGCCCTGCTCTAGGGGACCTTTAACTGTCTTACTCCCCTTATTCCAGCCGGATATCAGTTGTCCGGCTTAGAGGTAAGCTATAGTTGCTTTCCTCCTCGAACTAAGAATAGATTTGATGCGTCTGGAAATCGAGTATTAGTTCATTATTTTCAGAGTCAAAGCGGTAGAGTTATTAATGTAAAAGTAAAATCCGGTTGGAGTAATATTTGATGAAAATTTGCTACAGTATTAATGATAAACATGCAGATAAATTTATCAGCTTTTTGGTGCTGGGTGTTTTAACGGCATTAGAAAAAAACTAATTTCAATTGATGAAGCTGAGGGGGATATTTTTAAACCTTATTTAGCCAAGTTATTAGAGCAAGCTGGTTCTACGAAAAAATTGATTGAGATAATCAATCTAGTTTGTGAACTTGAAGATGTAGAAAGTTTATATCCAGAAAATCTTCAAGCACAAATTGAAGACTTATTAAGTAAATCACTAACAGTAATTTCGCAGAGTGAGAATTTTGGCCGGTTAATTGATAGGGAAATTAAAATCGTCGAAGATTGATTTTATAGTAGTTTATAGACGTAATCAGGATTTTTGATAGTCAAGGTTATCTTAAAAATACAGCCCATAATACAGTTAGGAAGCGAGTTATTGATGGGCGTATTAAACATTAAAGAAGAAATTTAAAATATTTGAAAATAATATAAATGAAATTGGAAATGGTAAAGGTTAAAACATGAAAATAGAACTTAGTTTACTGGAAGAGGCTGTAGTAACCATTTTCAAAGAAATGAAAGAGCAGGGAGTAGATGATATTGACCTAGATTCAGATTTTTATTGGAACGTATCTTCAGAGTTTATTTATGATGTTTATAATGAGCCTCCTCGATTAGACATTGGGCAGTTGGAAGATGATTATGAAACTTTATGCAAAGCTAAAGAAAAAGAGCTCCTAGTAAAGTATAACTTAAAAAATATATCTATAATCTTTCGGTATTTAGCTGAGAAAGATTCAGCATAATCTGAATTGATAACCTTAAGTGTGTAAGCCATGACAATTTAGGTCATTATTTACACACTGATTAACTGGTTTTTAATTGCTAACTAAGCTGATCTCTATCGCTATTTTAATTTATGTTTCCAATTTTGTTGAAGGGTTAGCTTTGCATCACGTATGCAGTGGCTGAATCTCTACCTGACTAGAAGTGTAGATTATTAAATTAATAGAAATGTTAAAATTTAAACAGAGATATACAAAAAGTATAAATATTGTTTTTTTGATTTTAACCATCTTAGTTATAATTTAGGAACATTTTTAATAATTTCAATTAACCTCACCTTGAAAATAATTAGTGCTCAATAGAAACAGAATGCACGTGAGCAAGATTTTTTAGTGAAAGGTAAAATTCAGGTAGAGTGATTCGTTGTCTGATAGTCAGTTTTAAACTGACTTCAACACGCTGTTTTTTAACATCACGAATATTAAGATTATCAATTATATCTCGAGTGAGCTTTAGATGGTCTATTAATATAGGGACACCTTCATCACTGTCAAATAGCATTCTTACCTTTAATTTCCCTAATCGTTGCCTTTTAAATTGAAATAACACAATTTGTGGCCTTATCATAATGGCAATAAAAAATAGTACGGTGACAATTACAGCTTGTAGATAAAACCCGTTACCACAAGCGATTCCTATCCCAGCTGAAGCCCAGACAATTGCGGCGGTTGTTAGTCCTGAGATAGCATCATCACTTCTGTGCATGATGACGCCAGCGCCTAAAAAGCCGATTCCACTGACAATTTGTGCAGCTAAACGCATTGGGTCACTGCGTATATTGTCAGAAATTCCGGCGTAGTACTCCGCAGATTGGATAGAAACAATAGTTAAAAGACAGCTTGCAACAGAAATGATGACACAGGTCGTGAATCCTACTGGTTTACCTTTAGATTCTCTTTCTAAGCCAAGTAATCCACCCAATATAAATGAGGCAACGAGTTTTATGATAATGGAGACAGAAACTAAATTAGTGCCATTTAAATAGCTCATCATTGTTATCATATTAAATATCTCGTTGCCTCTGGGAATAAATATGGGTTATATGTTTTTGACTTCTTTTAATTTCTTGCTGACATCATCTTTAAAGAAAATGAAGAAGAAAACGGCAACTACAGCGGCAATACCTGCCGGAATGTACCAGAATGACTGCCATTGCGGTAATGCAGCAGAACCTGTTTCAGTGACTGTATTATTGAAAATTGCACCGCAAACAGTAGAGGCAAAGAGCAAACCAATACCATTGGAAACAATGAATCTCAGTCCTTGAGCTTGTGCGCGAATTTCTGGTTTAGCTTTGCGGTCCACATAAATATCGCCTGCTGTGAAGAAGAAATCCCAACATAAACCTTGCAGTACCAAACCAATCACAATATATACTAAGCTGGCATCAACAGCGGCATGAGCAAAGAATAGTGAGCGTATAATCCAAGAGACTGCACCGAGCAATAAGGTAAATTTAAAGCCAAATTTTAATAAGAAAAATGATAAAACAAACATAAACATGACTTCAAATGCAACACCGATTTGCATAATAGAAGCTGCATTGTTAAAGCCAAGAGCTTTGATAAATACAGGGATATACGCCGAATATGCAGTTTTAGGGATCATTAACACAAAGATACTTAACATCAAAATAGTAAAATATTTATCTTTAAATAATGAGAGTGCATCAAGGAACAGTAAATCACGTATAGAGAACGGTTTGCCTTTTGCTTTTGGTGGTGTATTTGGCAGTGTAAAACAGTAAAGGCCTAAGATCACAGCGGCACCGGAGGCAATATACCAAGTCATTGTGCTGCCTGAAAAACCCATTTCGCCTAAAATAAAGCCAATCGTCATAAAGCCAAATGTGCCAAATACGCGAATAATAGGGAAGTATTTAACACCATTTATATGGGTGAAGCTGATGCTATTTGATAATGCAGTTGTTGGATAAAATAGTAGGCCGACAATAAAGATCATAAAGAGGGTCATTGTCGTATTTTGCGCTTCAACAAATTGAGGGACGCAGAGGATCACGGCAGCGTTAATTAAGTGAAGAATTGCCATGACTTTTTGTGAAGCAAAGAAACGGTCGGCAATCATACCTATCAATAATGGCGAGATAAGTGTTGCGACACCTAAAAGTGCATAGGCATCACCAATGATTGCAGCCATTCCATAGGTGCTAAGAACTAAGCCCATCGTCATATTCCATGCACCTTGCATAAAATATTGGACGAACATCATGATAAGTAATCTAGGTGTTGTTTTAAAGTCCATGCTTTCGCCCTCTATTGTGACGTCATTGTATATCCGTCGTATGCAACGCGGATATTTTTTGGAGTACAAAACTCTTCCATTGCACTATGAGATAAATTACTCGTATGTGAAATATGGGAAAGTGCGAGTTGGGTATCTTGATTGATACAACCCATATCGATGAGGCGCTGTTGAGCATCAAAGATAGTTTCAAAACTCATATGGTTATCTGAGCGGGAATTACCGTTAAAGCCGTAAGTGCATTCCAATACGATCAAATCTAATTGTTTACCTGATAGCCATTGCCAAGTCAGTTCTGGAAACCATCCAGAATCATGGCCATAAAACAAACTGTGACCCTCTTTTTCAATATGATAAACGTAGCAATGCTCCCACTTGGCATGGTTTGCAAGCAATGGTGTGATGTTATAGCCCTGGTGTTGAACAGTTACAAAAGGCACTAAGCAATGAAAAGCGAAGCGCTCTGGCGTGTAGCCAGGTAATAATGAAATGCACCCGCTAATCGCTTTATCATTACCAAAAATATGCAGAGGATGATTAGCGGTATGGCTAAAGCCTTCCATGCGACTGTATAACTCACCTGCATTAAAGTGATCTGCATGTGTGTGAGTGAATAATAAACTTTCAATACTTGTTGCATCCATTTGTTGCATAAGTAATTGAAGAGTAAATGTAGGCGACAAATCAATTAACATGACATCGTCAATGATTGCCGACGAGTGTGTTCGTATCTCTTTCCCACCAACACTTCTTGCCATTTGACAATGTTCACATCGACAAAATGGGTTTGGAACACTTTCGGATGCTGCCGTCCCTAAGAATTTTATTTTCATATTTTATAATCATCTCTTTTTTGAATCTGGAAATAGCACAATTTTGGTAAATTGAATCGTTCCAATTTAATCTTGTTGTTTAATAATCCCAAGAGAATCATTTTAAAAGAGTGATGAAGATCATGATCTTATTTAATGAGAATTATAACTAACTGTAATATATGAATTATTTTTGTAATTGTTTTTATATGATTATAAGTGATATTTTTTTCATTCAAAATGAATCGTTCCAATTTTTATTTGTTTGATTTTTAAATGCTATTTTTTAGGCGGTGTGATGGTGGGGGTGTCTATTTAATTGATTGTTTTATAAAGCCAAAGTAAGTTTTTAATGCTAATGGTGATTTTAATAAAAGATTTGAAAAAATGTCATTGTGAATTGAGATTGGATCGAATCATTCATTATTATTGATGAATCTATAATATTCGGTATTCTGTTGCAGACGACTTCATGAGGTGGATGTATCGATGGCAAATATAAAAGATATCGCTAAGCTTGCTGGTGTTGCCCATGGCACAGTTTCTAATGTGTTAAATAACAAAGGAAATGTGAGTGTTAAAAAGATGGAAGCAGTTTTGGCTGCGGCAAAGCAGATGGGGTATCAATTAAGCGTAAAAGGGCAGCAGTTACGATCGTCAAATGATCATAAAATTGCTGTTATATTGCCACAGTTAGTGTCTGAAAAATATACCGTGCTTTTTAATGCAATCAGACAAACGCTACTTAATTATCCAGATATCACTTATGATTTATTCATCACCGATGGCTTAGAATTTAACGAGTTAAAAGTATTAGAGCGTGTACAGGCGGGAGAATATAAGCAAGTTATTACTGTGACCTGCTTGGATAATGCCAATATTTATTTCGATGCATTACAGGTATCGCCTGATGATATTATTTTTGTTTACCGAAAGCCGATTGATGCACAACGTTTTTTTACCTTAAATTATGACCAACCTATCGACTCTATTGTTGAGTATCTTTTTGATAAACGACTAACAAATATAGGTGTTATTGCAGAAGAAAATCATTGGGTAGGAAATCAAAGCTTTGCTACTAAGTTAGAAGAGAAAATTAGAAAGCAAATATCGAATGCTAAAATTACGATGCAATATTCCTCAGATAATGAAGTGTATAAAGAGGCGTTCAATTTTTTCACCGATTCAACAGCATTGGATGTCATTATTGCTCAGGATACTGAGAGAGCAAAATGCATCACGCAAGCAAGTTTTTATGGTGGGTTAAACTCTTGCCCTGAGGTCATCTATTTGTCTGATAGCGCATCATTTATTGCGAATGGAATACTCGATTATCCTGTTAATTATGCGCAATTAGGTAAAGAGGTTGTTGAACAATTACTTTCTTCTTCGACAGACGGTAAAACAGAAATCGTCGAAATTTCTAACCTGAATGTTTCTGTTGAACGTCATTCACTGATTACCTTTGATAGAAATGCTAATCAGACTCTGAATTTATTAACATTACCAAGTCCTTCGACCAATGCCTTAATTAAGTTACTACCTCATTTTTATAAGCAAACGGGTATTACGCTTAATGTTAGTATTCGGCCCTATGAGGAAGTTTTAGACATTCTCAATAATATAGAACAATACAGTTATTTCGATTTAGTGCGTATTGATATAGCGAGTTTTCCATGGCTGGCGGAAAAAATACTCACGCCATTAAACCAAATTGGTAACGGAATCGATGACTTACTTAATTATTTTTCAGATGCGGTCAAATTAAAATTTAGTTATGTCAATAATCTTGCCTATGCCACACCGTTTGATACCAGCATTCAACTATTATTTTATCGAAAAGATATTTTCGATTCGCCAATCTTAAAAAGAATGTTTTATGAGAAAAATAATAAAGAGCTTAGTGTTCCTAAAACCTTTGATGAATTTGATTTAATTGCTCGATTTTTTAATGAAATTCATCGTACAGATGATCCGCAAAGACCGGAAGGTGCATCTTCTTCAATCGGCGGTGCTCGGTTAATTGCCACTGAATTTCTACAGCGCTATTACGCAAATGGTGGGCGATTATTATCAACAAAATCAACTCCACAATTAAATGATGAAATAGCGGTAGCATCATTGCAAGCTTATATTAACCAACTGCGATTTAATAAAAATTTTCAGGGTATGTGGTGGGATGAACCCGTTAAAAGCTTTGAAAATAGTGAACTGGCTATGTTGATAACCTATATGAATTTATTTAATGATGTAGCCCATAGCAAACTGTCACCCAATATCGGTTTCGCATCCGTACCAGGTGAAATTCCACAAATTGGGGGCGGGGTCATTGGTTTATCTAAACAAAGTCAAAAAGGCAATATTGCCGAACAATTCTATCGATGGCTATATTCTCCTGATGTAATGGATCATTTAGTGATGTTAGGTGGAAATAGTGTTTATCAAGATTTAAAAGATAACCAACCTATTTGTTATCGCTATCCTTGGTTGTCTCTTGCTTATAATGAGTTAAGTAAAGGTATTAGAGAAAATGTGACCGTGGCAGGAGAAACGATTGATTTGCGAAAAGTGGAACATATTATCGGACAAGGCATTATGAATGCTGTGTATAAAATTATGTCTATTGATGAGGCGATTGAAAATATTAATAAAATGTTGAGGCTGCAATTTAGCTAGTACCTGGTGTATTTACTTAAGACATTCTTGTGGAATGTAATCATTTATGAGTGCTCATCCCGATTTGAATGTTTTAATAATTAAATTGAATCAATTGAAAATATTATGTTAATAAAACCTACCGCGATTTTAATTCATGTTCCCAATGTTGCTGAAGGGGTGGTTTGGTATCAGCAAGCCTTTCCACAAGCTAGGGCTGAGTATTTGCCTGAATTCGATTTTACCTTATTACATGTCGGAGACTTCACGATTGAAGTTGTTCAAGCTGATGAAAAAGTGAGTGAAGGTAAAAAAGGTACCGTTTTATATTGGCAAGTGAAATCGCTAGATGCTGCTCTTGAGTATTTAACATCAATTGGGGCAAAATTGTACCGTGGGCCAATGTTAATCGATGGTAACAATAGAATGTGCCAGCTTGTGGATCCATTTGGTAATTTAATCGGCCTAAAAGGCCAATAAAATCAATTAAATTCATTAAAAAAATTAAAACCAAT
Organism: Providencia sp.; assembly: GCF_052096715.1. NCBI lineage: Bacteria > Pseudomonadati > Pseudomonadota > Gammaproteobacteria > Enterobacterales > Morganellaceae > Providencia > Providencia sp. Next base: position 19,198 of record NZ_JBQDNB010000018.1, on the reverse strand, counting down.
CGCAATGATTTGCTTTATCAATTAGCAATGTAAATATAATTACGATAATAAATATAATTTGTGAGATCAGAGGAAAAAAGCGACAAAATAGGGTGATTTAAATGTCAAAATGCATTATAAAAAGTATGGTCTTTTAGGCTTTTTATGATTATTTATAGTACCTTAAGCTAAAAAATGACCTGTAATTAAGTGTTAAGGCTTGAAGTTAGTAGATGAATGTTGCTTTCTTGTGAATGAATTAACATTTTATTTAAATTCTGCTATGCTGTGAGCCCGAAGCTGGACATAATTTTAACGCCATTGAGATTATGCGAGCAAATTCCTCTGACCTGGCACCGGATGATTATTTTTCAGCATGGTGCGGACAGCCGGGTATATAAATTACAATGAAGCGAGGAGAACGTCGTGCTAGAAGAATACCGTAAGCACGTAGCCGAGCGTGCCGCACAAGGGATTGTCCCTAAGCCATTAGATGCGTCACAAGTAGCTGCACTAGTCGAGTTACTAAAAAACCCACCCAAAGGTGAAGAAGATTTCTTGTTAGATCTGCTAACCAACCGCGTCCCTCCAGGTGTTGATGAAGCAGCGTACGTAAAAGCTGGATTTTTAGCTGCAATTGCAAAAGGCGAAACTGCCTCCCCTTTAATCTCCCCTGAAAAAGCAATCGAACTACTCGGTACTATGCAGGGTGGATATAATATTCATGCATTGATTGATGCTTTGGATGATACCAAATTAGCCCCAATCGCTGCGAAAGCACTTTCCCATACCTTATTAATGTTCGATAACTTCTATGATGTAGAAGAAAAAGCGAAAGCTGGGAATGTGCATGCAAAACAAGTTATTGAATCATGGGCAAACGCTGAGTGGTTCACTCAACGTCCCGCGCTAGCAGAGAAAATAACTGTCACTGTATTTAAAGTGACAGGAGAAACCAATACTGATGATTTATCGCCTGCACCTGATGCATGGTCGCGCCCAGATATTCCTCTGCATGCATTAGCAATGCTGAAGAATGAGCGTGAAGGTATTGTGCCTGATGAGGCCGGTAATGTTGGCCCAATTAAACAGATTGAAGCATTAAATAAAAAAGGTTTCCCATTAGCTTACGTTGGTGACGTAGTGGGTACCGGTTCTTCACGTAAATCTGCAACTAACTCCGTTTTATGGTTTATGGGTGATGATATTCCATTCGTACCAAATAAACGCGGCGGTGGTGTCGTTCTCGGTAGTAAAATCGCACCAATCTTCTTTAATACTATGGAAGATGCAGGCGCGTTACCGATTGAAGTGGAAGTATCGAAACTAAATATGGGTGATGTAATTGATATCTATCCATTTAAAGGTGAAGTCCGTAACCACGAAACTGGCGAGTTACTTGAGAAATTTGAACTGAAAACGGATGTTCTAATTGATGAAGTTCGTGCAGGCGGTCGTATTCCTCTGATTATCGGTCGTGGACTAACGGCAAAAGCACGCGAGTCATTAGGTTTAGCGATTTCTGATATTTTCCGTCATGCTAAAACAGTTGCACAAAGTAATCGTGGCTATTCATTGGCTCAAAAAATGGTTGGTCGAGCTTGTGGCCATGCGGGTATTCGTCCTGGTGAATATTGTGAACCTAAGATGACGTCTGTGGGTTCTCAAGATACTACGGGTCCGATGACTCGTGATGAGCTAAAAGATTTGGCCTGTCTTGGGTTTTCTGCCGATTTAGTGATGCAGTCTTTCTGCCATACTGCTGCTTATCCAAAACCTGTTGATGTTACAACTCACCATACTTTGCCTGATTTCATTATGAATCGCGGTGGTGTTTCTCTACGTCCGGGAGATGGTATTATTCACTCTTGGTTAAACCGTATGCTGTTGCCTGACACTGTAGGTACTGGTGGCGATTCACATACTCGCTTCCCTATTGGTATCTCTTTCCCTGCAGGCTCCGGTTTAGTCGCATTTGCTGCGGCAACGGGCGTTATGCCATTAGATATGCCTGAATCGGTATTGGTCCGCTTTAAGGGCGAAATGCAACCAGGTATTACTTTACGTGACCTTGTTCATGCCATTCCATTGTATGCAATTAAAGATGGTTTACTGACTGTTGAGAAAAAAGGTAAGAAAAACATTTTCTCAGGTCGCATCTTGGAAATTGAAGGTTTACCTGAGCTCAAAGTTGAGCAAGCATTTGAATTAGCGGATGCTTCTGCTGAGCGTTCTGCTGCTGGCTGTACTATTAAGTTAGATAAAGCGCCGATTACTGAATATCTACAATCAAACATTGTTCTTTTGAAATGGATGATATCGGAAGGTTATGGCGATCGCCGTACCATAGAGCGTCGAATTAAAGGCATGGAAAGCTGGTTAGCTGACCCGCAACTGCTCGAAGGTGACGCAGATGCAGAATATGCGGCTGTGATTGAAATCGATTTGAATGATATCAAACAACCTATTTTGTGTGCGCCTAATGATCCAGATGATGCGCGCTTACTGTCTGATGTACAAAATGCGAAAATCGATGAAGTGTTTATTGGTTCTTGTATGACCAACATCGGTCACTTCCGTGCCGCTGGTAAGTTATTAGATTCACATAAAGGCCAATTACCAACACGTTTATGGGTTGCTCCTCCAACGAAGATGGATGCAGCGCAGTTAACTGAAGAAGGCTATTATAGCGTCTTTGGTAAGAGCGGAGCACGTATTGAAGTGCCTGGCTGTTCACTGTGTATGGGTAACCAAGCGCGTGTTGCCGATGGTGCAACGGTTGTTTCGACTTCAACTCGTAACTTCCCTAACCGCTTAGGCACGGGTGCGAATGTTTACCTCGCTTCTGCTGAGCTAGCTGCTGTGGCTTCTCTATTGGGTCGTCTACCGACGCCAGAAGAGTATTTACAGTATATGAATAAAGTGGATGAAACGGCGGAAGATACCTACCGTTATCTGAACTTTGATCAATTAGCTCAGTACACTGAAAAAGCAGATGCTGTTATTTTCCAAACAGCGGTTTAATTGATATTCAAGTAACTTTTTAATACTTGGTATCTAAAAGCACCTCTCCATAAAGGGGTGCTTTTTTATTTTAGACGCTATATTAAATATATTCTGATATCTCAATTAAATTTAAATCAGGATCGCGAATATAAATAGAGATAATTGCGCCTACCGCTCCAGTACGTTTAATAGGGCCTTCTATAATATCAACACCTTGTTGCAGAATGTGGGCTTGGAATTGTTCTAGGGGCCACTGGCTGATAAAACATAAATCTAATGAGCCCGGTACAGGTAAGTGTGCTTTTGGCTCAAACTCTTTACCATATTGATGAATATTAATTTTTTGTTGACCAAATTGTAATGCGTAGCGTTGTTCACCAAAGGTAATAACCTTCATATTTAAGACTCTTTGATAAAAATCTAGGCAAGAATCTACATTCATTGTAGTGAGGACTAGGTGATCTAAGCGTTCAAGCATAGTGATATTTCCAATAATTATAATTTGGTGCGTGATATTAACTTGGTGATTGTTTTTTAGTGAGACTAGTTCTGTTTTTAATCAATGATAGCGGGTTTTATCTATTGTGTAGTGAATACCTCTCAACAATATTGCTTTTCTCACGTTATAATTAATCATAACGAAGTAACGAGTAGGAGAGAGTATATGGACTACCAATTTTCGCATGATATGGCAGGAAGTGTCAGTGCAAGCTTTTCAATGGATCATGAAGCTGTTGGATATTGGCTCAATGAAGAGGTAAAAGGTGATTTAAGTTTGCTCGATACTATCGAAGAAAATTATGAGCGCTTAAAAGGAAGTGAAAAACAGTGGGAACTGATTGGTCATGAATATACTTTACTGTTAGATGATGAAGAAGTGATGATCCGTGCAAATTTATTATCATTTGAAACGGAAGGCCTAGAAGAAGGCATGAGCTATTATGATAATGAAAGTATTGCGTTTTGTGGTGTTGATGATTTCATTTTAATGCTCAAAGATTATCGAGAATTTGTAATTGAAAATAAATAAGATAACTTTTTTTCATTGATTTATTTTATGTTTTAATACATTTTCGTTATTCTTTGACTAAGATAACTCAAATGCTTACTCATTATCGCTGAGTAATGTGTTTAAAATTGAAATTTATACCCATAAAATAATTTAATTCGAAGGAACAAATATATGAATACTGATGATGTTACAGGCGCGTTGAATGATGCAACGAATTGGTTTGCGGCCAACCAAGATCTGTTAGTCCAGTATGTCGTGAATATAGTTTCAGCGCTTCTTATTTTGATCGTCGGTATGGTGATCGCAAAAGCGGTTGGGCGCGGTCTGCATCGTATAATGACGATGAAAGGTATCGACACAACTGTTAGTGATTTTCTTTCCGCTATCGTACGCTATACCATTGTCGCATTTACCTTAATTGCTGTACTCGGTAAGATTGGTGTTCAAACTGCATCTGTTATTGCAGTGATGGGTGCGGCGGGATTGGCCGTTGGTCTTGCATTACAAAATTCATTGGGTAACTTTGCTGCGGGCGTGTTATTGGTGATTTTTAGACCATTAAAAGCGGGTGAATACGTCACTATTGGTGCAGTAGAAGGGACGGTTCAAAACGTACAGATTTTCTCTACCACGTTAAAAACTGGGGATGATCGTATTATTGTTATCCCAAATGGTAAAATCATTGCTGATAATATTATTAACGTTTCTCGTGAACCGAATCGCCGTACTGACATCACTGTCGGTGTCGATTACAATTCCGATATTGATGTTGTGAAAAAAGTGTTGGGTGACATTGTTGCCGCTGATAGCCGTATTCAGCATGATAAAGGTGTAACTATTCGCTTACATGAAATGGCGCCATCTTCATTAAATTATTTAGTCCGTTTTTGGACAACCAATGGCGATGCATGGCCAGTTTATTGGGATTTAATGGAAGAATTTAAGCGTGCTTTAGATAAACATAATATTGGTATCCCATTTCCGCAAATGGATGTTCATGTCCATAAGCAAAATTCAGAAGCATCAAAGATCTCAGCAGAGTAAATTTTATTACTGCTGATTATGACTAAAAAAATTGGTGTTATCTTTGGGTAATGCCAATTTTTAATAGCTTTATGATTGTAACCTAGTTTAATCGCTTAAATTGTACCCCTTTCTCTGTTGTCTCGTTATCTTCCTAATAACTATTTCCCTTGAAATGAATAAGTATTGCTTATGAGCTATTAGATTTAATAATTTTAACTAATGGCCTTTTGTCGATAATATTCATTTCATATTAATTGAATAATTATTTGGAAATAGTGCATGTTTACGATTTATTTACAGGGTGTTTTACTCGGCGCTGCAATGATATTGCCGTTAGGCCCGCAAAATGCATTTGTTCTACAACAGGGCAGTCGAAAGCAGTTTCATTTGATGAGTGCATTACTATGCGCTTTAAGTGATACGTTATTAATTATTGCCGGCGTGTTTGGTGGCAGTGCGTTATTGAGCCAATCTGAAATTCTCATGCAGTTGATTACTTGGGCTGGTGTGGTCTTTTTGCTTTGGTATGGTTATGGTGCATTTCGTACCGCAATGAGTCCAGATGATATTATTCTTCAAGTTGAAAAGAAAAATTTGACCCGTTGGAAAGTGATTCTGACATTATTTGCAGTTACATGGTTAAATCCGCATGTTTATCTCGATACCTTTGTAGTGTTAGGAAGTGTAGGAAGTCAATTAGAAGACACATTTCGCCCATGGTTTACGGCGGGAGCATTGACGGCATCTTTTGTTTGGTTTTTTGCGCTAGCGGCTTTGGCCGCATGGTTTTCGCCGGTGTTAAATAAACCCCGTTCACAACGCATTATTAATGTATTTGTGGGAACGGTCATGTGGTTTATTGCCTTTCAACTGGCAAAGCAGGGAATAGAATATTTGTAATTTAGCCTTATTCTGAATCGCACTTTCTAGTGAATGTGGTAATGTAAAATAAGTATAAGGGAGAGTTTATGGTGAATTCTCTCTTTTTAGAGTGTAAAAATCCAATTGGGAGGTTCTGTGAAATTAAAATCTTTAGTTCTTGCTGCCATGATGGCAGGTATTGCGGTTCCTACCTTGTCCCTTGCTGATGCACTTCCATCAGGGGCTCATATTACAACATCAGGCAATGCAATTATTAAAGCGTCTCCTGATATGGCAACACTTAATATTAACGTTGAAGTGACCGAAAAAGATGCCGCCGCGGCTAAAGCTGGCGTAGATAAGCGTGTTGCTGAATATTTTGAGTTCTTAAAGAAAAATGGTATTGAAAAGAAAGATATCAATGCTGCTAATGTGCGAACTCAACCTAAATATGAATATAATAATGAAACGCAAAAATCGACTATTGTCGGTTATACCGCAGTGCGTAGCGTTGAAGTTAAAGTGAATAAATTAGATCAACTTAATACACTGCTTGATGGTGCACTTGCATCAGGGCTGAATGAAATTAGTTCGGTTCAATTTGGTGTTATTAACCCGCAGCAATATCGTGATGAAGCGCGCACTAAAGCGATGCAAAACGCAATAGAGCAAGCGAATGCGTTAGCGAAAGGGTTCAATGTGCAATTAGGACCTGTTTATAGCATTAACTATAATGCGCCAAACGCAGTGCCGTTCCCAATATCACCAAGAAATCTTAGTGCTAAAATGAATGCAGCAGGTGCTCAAGATCTCAATGTTAATGAGACCTATGAGCAAGAAAGCATTGATTTTAATGATCAAGTTGACGTTGTATTTGAACTGAAACGTTAGTTTTCAATAGCCATATCATCATCTTGTTTTAACATCTGGCGCCCGGTTTTGAGTAGGGCGTCAGTCACTTTCTTCATTGTTCTGCTTTCAGGGGCAAAACGATGCCAATACAGCATACGTCTTTGACATAAGCCTGGCGTTAAATCGACCAATTCACCATTTTTTAATTCATTCGCAATTTGTAGGTGTGGGATCATACAGCAAGTTGAACCTTGTTTGGCTAGCTGCACAAATGCCTCTGATGAATTAACAATATGGCATGGAACACTGCCTGGAGATAAACCAAAGTTTTGCTGTACGAAGGCCTGATGCATATCATCTAAATGGTCAAAAGCTACTGCCGGCGCTTTAAGTAGGGAAGCGCGAGTTACACCCTCGGGGAAATATTGCGCAGCAAAACCTGGGGAGGCCACAAAGATATAATCTAATGCGCCGAGCTTATCAACTAAGCATCCTGGCAGCGCTTGTGGTTGGATACTGATAGCGCCAACAACTTCACCACGTCTTAATCGTTCCTGAGTGCGAGTTTCATCTTCCACTTGGATATTCAATCGTACAGGGCTATTGATTAATACAGGATTCAGTGCAGGTAAAAACCAAGTTGCTAAACTATCGGCGTTGACTGCAAGTGATAAAAGTAATGGGGTTGAGCCACCGTTTTCATCTCCGAGCCATTGTTCTTCTAATAATTCAACTTGATGAAGTAGTGCTAATAGCTTTTGCCCTTGCTCCGTTGGATGCGGCGGTACTGTTCGAACAAGCAGTGGCTGCCCAAATAGGTTCTCTAACTGTTTGATCCGTTGTGAAACAGCAGATTGAGTGATACAAAGTTTTTGGGCTGCACGTTCAAAACCTCGTTCACGAATGACGGCATCCAGTGCTTGCAACGCGCGGTAATCAGGGCGCTTCATCGAGAAATCTCCTTTTGTTATTCTATTGCGCACTATGCCATAGTTTTACATATAACACCTGAAATTATTATCCACACTCGATAAAACACAAGAACTAGAGCACAAACATCACTAACAAAACTGCAACTGACAACATGTCCGGTATATACTATTGTTTGATAGAACTTAATGACGACTTAATTAAATAGCAAAAGGTACTAGCATGACTCAGGAAGAATTGAAAAAAGCGGTAGGCTGGGCAGCATTGGAATATGTCAAACCGGGCACTATTGTTGGTGTTGGTACAGGTTCAACGGCATCTCATTTCATTGATGCGTTGGCAACAATGAAAGATAAAATTGAAGGCGCAGTATCCAGTTCTGAGGCATCAACACAGAAATTAAAATCACTGGGTATTCCTGTGTTTGATTGCAATGAAGTGGATTCATTGGATGTATACGTTGATGGCGCAGATGAAGTTGACCATCATATGAATATGATCAAAGGCGGTGGCGCGGCATTGACTCGTGAGAAAATTGTTTCTGCTATCGCAAAAACGTTTGTGTGTATTGTTGATCAATCCAAATTAGTTGATGTGCTAGGTAAATTTCCATTACCTATTGAAGTGATACCGATGGCACGTAGTTATGTTGCGCGTGAACTCGTTAAAATGGGCGGAACACCTGAATATCGCCAGAACGTAATAACTGATAACGGCAATGTTATTTTAGATGTTTACAATTTAAATATTGTTAATCCTGTTGCGTTAGAAAATAAAATTAACGGTATTGCAGGGGTGGTAACAGTAGGTTTATTTGCAAATCGTGGTGCTGATGTTGTTTTAATGGGTACTTCAGAAGGCGTGAAAACTATTAAATTATAATTTCAAATTATTGAAATAAAATTATATAAATCAACTAATAATATGTAAGCCAGCTAATGAATTTATTAGTTGGCTTATTTTTTTATCGTTTGAAAATCAAACTACTAATTAGTTTTATCGATATGACCTAGTTAAAATTTATTTTAATTTTTTTTATAACAACCTATTTTGGTGAGATATGTCACAGTAATGGGCATTACTTAGGCAAAATCCTTATATTGTGTTACCCCTCCTGATTTTCTGTGGTTTAACTTCTTTTTCCTCGCACTTTTTAGAGAGTACAAGGCAAACGATTGTATTGATACTGCGCCGTTTTTTGTTATGTTGGTACACGGAAGATTCATCTGTTATAAATTTTAAGCACGATAGGGTAGGGGAAATGGTTAAGGTATCTTTGCATAAAGACAAAATTAAATTTTTACTGCTAGAAGGTGTTCATCAAAGCGCAGTTGATAATCTAAAGGCAGCAGGCTACACCAACATCGAATATCATAAAGGCGCATTGTCAGACGAAGAATTAAAAGAAGCGATCAAAGATGCGCGTTTTGTTGGTATTCGTTCTCGTACTCACTTAACAGAAGAAATTTTTGCTGCAGCTGAAAAATTAGTCGCAGTGGGTTGTTTCTGTATTGGAACAAACCAAGTTGAATTAGATGCGGCGGCTAAACGCGGTATTCCTGTTTTCAACGCACCGTTTTCAAATACACGTTCTGTAGCTGAAATGGTGTTGGGGCAATTACTGCTCTTGTTACGTCGTATTCCAGAAGCGAATATGCAAGCTCATCGCGGTATTTGGGACAAGCAAGCAAAAGGCTGTTTTGAAGCACGTGGCAAGCGCTTAGGTATTATCGGTTATGGTCATATTGGTACTCAATTGGGGATATTGGCCGAAGGTATTGGGATGGATGTCTATTTTTATGATATCGAAAACAAGTTACCTTTAGGCAATGCCACTCAAGTGCGCTCATTAACTGAGTTACTCAATATGAGTGATGTAGTTAGTTTGCATGTGCCAGAAACACAAAGCACTAAAAATATGATTGGTAAAGAGCAGTTTGATCGAATGAAGCCGGGCGCAATTTTTATTAATGCCGCTCGCGGTACGGTCGTTGATATCCCTGCTCTCGCCGCTGCTTTAGAAAGTAAACATTTATCAGGTGCCGCTGTGGATGTTTTCCCAACAGAACCTGCGACTAATAAAGATCCTAATGACCCATTCTTGTCTGAACTGATTAAGTTCGACAATGTGATTCTGACGCCACATATCGGTGGTTCAACGGAAGAAGCTCAAGAAAATATTGGATTAGAAGTTGCTAGCAAATTAGCAAAATACTCTGACAACGGCTCAACGCTTTCAGCGGTTAATTTCCCTGAAGTATCGCTGCCAGTACACACTGATGATACTAACCGTTTACTGCATATTCATGAAAACCGTCCTGGTATGATGAATAGCATAAACCAAGTGTTTACGGATAATAATATTAATGTTGTCGGACAATACTTGCGCACAACAGGTAACGTCGGCTATGTCGTCATTGATGTTCTAACTCAGAAACCGAATCAAGCTGATGATGTATTAATTAGATTAAAAGAACTGCCGGGTACTATTCGTGCACGTTTGTTGTTCTAGTATCGGTAATAGTATTAATAAATACTGATGAGTTTGAAATGAATATGGCGCTAAATTACCAGCGCCATATTTTTTGGGGTGTGATAATTTCCGGCAACGGTATATCCCAGTGTGCTACGGGAAGCGTTTCAACTTGCTGGCAATCGTGAGCAAGTCCTATGGGGATAAAACCTTTCTTTTGCCAATTCACCAGCGTTCTGTCGTAAAACCCGCCTCCCATTCCCAATCTTTGACCTTTATTATCAAAAGCAACCAACGGGATCATCATAATATCGAGCTGCTCAAGAGGTAAAACATAGCGAACATCTAAAGGGGGTTCTTCAATATTAAAACGATTTTTAACGAGAGGCGTCTCAGGGGCATATTGTAAAAAGAGTAAATTATGCGCATTGAAAGGGTGTAATACAGGAAGATAGACATTTTTCTGTTGCCGCCACAAGGCATTGATGAGCGGTCTTGTATCAATTTCACCATCAAAAGAGAGAAATAAAGCAATATTTTTTGCTTGAATGATTTCGGGTTGCTGTAGTGCATTATGCATGACTTGCTGCGCAGCAATGTGTTGCTCATCACGACTGAGTTGTTTTCGGGCGGAACGAACTGATTTTCGTATCTGTTGGCGCATGATGGAAAGTTTATCTTGCATAACAAAACCCTTCATAGGCTCAATATGAAAATATTAGTTAGAGATGATTATTATAGGATGCTTATGTATACGATGTATATTGTAATTTAAGTAGGATAAAACGGTAGGGTAAAAATAGATAATAAGATAATTTCATTAAATGAAATTGGGGATCTCCGAGATGCCGCTGTAGGCTGTAACCCTTGAACCCTTGGTTCAAGGTGAACGCAGCTTAGCTAACCTTTAGGCTTCCTGACGAATCAGGCATGCTCACCAGCGCAACAACCGCATTCTATTTAGTCGAAATATCGGCTCAGGGGACTCGCCCACTTGCAAACATCTCAGAGAAATTTGGTTTGAGTACTTATCGTGACTCAGTGATTTCATTGTACGAAACTGAATTTAAAATGCAACCCTAAAAATTTATTTATTTTTTTCTCTAGTGTATGATTAATAAGCTAATTTACTCTATAGGCAATACGACTCTCTCAGTGATTTTCACCTGATCATGTAATGCTTGCTCTATTGTCTGCTGCAACATTTTTATTTTTTCTTCCATATTATATGCATAATCGCGCGTCTTTGTCTTTTCTTGTGCTAATTCGTGACAAACGTTTAATGCAACAATAAAAATAAGCTGTTCAGTATTCGTTACACCGCTTTTATCTTTTAGATTTCTCAAGCGTTGTTCAAGCTCTTTAGCGGATTCTAACAGTGCTTCTCTTTGTTCTGTTGGGCAGTTAACTCGCATTGAGCGCCCAAAAATCTGAATATCGACAGGTTGTGCGGACATGATACCTCCATACTGAATAGATCTCGCCATAAAATAAATTATGTTTGGCGCAAAGTTATTAATTTTTGCTTCGCTTATGCTATTAGGGGCGATATTGGCGTTAACTTAATCATTATGATAGTTAAGTTAAAAAGCACTATTGATAGCTAAGATAAAAAGCATACTGGTCTAGCGGCTAGACTTGATGGTAGCATATCATGAATCAAAAGCTAACATGACGAATTCAGATGTCTATACAAAAAACTTTACCAAATTATGACGCGTTGGACAAACTGCTCCAACAGCACTCAATAGCACTTACCGCAGCCGAGATCCATGGTCTAATTACAGGGTTGATTTGCGGTGGAAGTCGCGACCAAGGCTGGCAAGCGCTAGTACATGACCTTGCTAACGACGGGTTAGCATTCCCTCAAGCAGTTGCTCAACCATTGCGTGAGCTGTTTGATACAACTTTTGAAGCACTTGATGATACCGAGTTTAATTTTGCTATGCTGTCTCCTGATGAAAATGCATCTATTTTTGATCATGCGGACGCTTTAGCGGGTTGGGTTAACCATTTTTTACTTGGTATAGGTGTTACTCAGCCAAAACTTGCTGATAAAAAAGAAATTACTGAGGTTATTACTGATTTACGAAATATTGGCATGCTTGGCTACGATGAAGATGAAGATCAGGAAGAACTCGAACAAGCACTTGAGGAAGTTATTGAATACGTTAGAGTTGCTGTTCAGTTGTGCTATATAGCATTAGTTGAGCCGAAAAATGGGCCAACTGCGGTTGAGGTTACTAAGCCTATTCTTCACTAGTCAAATCTTTATTAACCAATGTAATTTTAAAAATTACTATCATGACTTTGCTGTATTTTGTTGCGTGAATTCAGTTTGATTAAAATAATATGCAATGAAATGTGTAATTAACCTATTTAGCTCAGATAATAAGGCAAAAACGGTATGAATAAACAGGAATTTGTTTCTCGTCGTAACGCACTATTGGCTCAAATGAAGCCAGCAAGTGCCGCTGTTATTTTTTCTGCGCCACCAGCACAGCGTAATGCTGACTGTGAATACCCATATCGTCAGAATAGTGATTTTCTTTATCTGACTGGATTTAGTGAACCAGAAGCTGTATTAGTGTTAATTAAAAGTGATGAAAAACATAGTCATACTGTTATTTTTAACCGTATTCGTGATTTAACTGCTGAAATTTGGTTTGGTCGTCGTCTTGGTCAAGAAGCCGCTCCTGAGGCATTAGGTATCAATAAAGCACTTCCTTTTGACGAAATAGAGGATCAGCTTTATCAACTGCTTAATGGACTTGATGTGATTTATCATGCGCAAGGTGAATTTCCTTATGCGGATAAATTAGTCTTTGATGCATTGGATATTTTACGTCGTGGTAGTCGTCGTAATCTACGCGCCCCACAAACAATCATTGATTGGCGTCCTATTGTTCATGAGATGCGACTGTTTAAATCAGATGCTGAGATTACCGCTATGCGAAAAGCGGGAGAAATTTCAGCACTCGCGCATATCCGAGCAATGAAAACTTGCCAGCCGAATATGTATGAATACCAGCTATGTGGTGAAGTTGAGTATGAATTTACACGTCACGGTGCACGCTTCCCTTCTTATAACTCGATTGTCGGTAGTGGTGAAAATGCTTGTATTTTGCATTACACCGAGAATGAGAGCCAAATGAAAGATGGCGAATTGGTATTAATTGATGCAGGTGCCGAATTTGAAGGCTACGCGGGTGATATCACTCGAACTTTTCCTGTAAATGGTAAGTTTAGTCCTGCTCAACGTGAGATTTATGACATTGTATTAAAGTCATTAAATACCGCATTAGAGTTATACCGTCCCGGAACAAGTATTCATGAAGTGACCCGCCAAATTCTACGAATTAAAGTTGAAGGGCTTGTTGCATTAGGAATTTTGCAAGGAGATATCGATCAGTTGATCGAAGACAAAGCATATCATCCATTCTTTATGCATGGTTTAAGTCATTGGTTGGGATTAGATGTGCATGATGTCGGAGCCTATGGTATAGAACGAGACCGAATTTTAGAAGTCGGAATGGTTTTAACTATAGAACCAGGGCTTTATATCGCACCGGATGCGGATGTGCCGCAACAATATCGTGGTATTGGTATTCGTATTGAAGATGACATTGTGATCACAGAAAACGGCAATGAAAACCTGACGGCTCTAGTGGTTAAAGATGCCGACGAAATTGAATCACTGATGGCTGAAGCGAAAAAGGCTTAGTAAGTCAATCGTGAAATGCCATCTCAAAAGGTAATAGATAGCGCATGAATGTGATTATTGTTGGTGGTGGAATGGCGGGAGCGACACTAGCTTTAGCCATATCATCACTTAGCCAAGGAAAATTATCGGTTTCGCTCATTGAAGCGGCTTTGCCGGAAGGAAAACATCCGGGTTTTGATGCACGGGCAATCGCATTGGCACAGGGTACTTGCCAATATTTGTCTTCTATCAATATTTGGCCTGCGTTCGCCGATTGTGTCACGCCGATTAATCACGTTCATGTCTCTGACCGAGGCCATGCAGGTTTCGTTAACATTGATACCAGTGATTATAATATTCCTGAATTAGGTAATGTTATCGAGCTACATAATGCAGGTAGTCGTTTGTTCTCATTACTGCGTAAGGCGCCGGGTGTGAGCCTGCATTGTCCAGCTAAAGTGGTAAATGTTCATCGCTTTCAAGAAGGTGTCACTGTTACATTAGATAATGGTGAACTCATCACGGGTGACTTGTTGGTTGCCGCTGATGGTAGCCATTCAGCAATCGGTCAAGCCTGTAATATGCAATGGCAGCAAGATGATTATGGTCAAGTAGCTATTATTGCCAATGTAAAAACAGCAATTGATCCGAAAGGCCAAGCTTTTGAGCGTTTTACCGAGTTCGGACCATTAGCTTTATTGCCAATGTCTCAAGGTCGTAGTTCATTAGTTTGGTGTCATCAACAAGAACACGTAGATGTTATTAATCAATGGAATGATGAGACTTTTATTCAAAAATTACAGCAGGCGTTTGGTTGGCGATTAGGCCAAATCTTACTTACTGGTAAACGTAATTGTTACCCCTTAGTCTTAAGGAAAGCATTGAATCCAGTCAGTCACCGTGTGGTGCTGGTGGGTAATGCGGCTCAAACCTTACACCCTATCGCTGGACAAGGTTTTAATCTTGGTATCCGCGATGTGATGCAATTAGCTGAGATTGTGGTTAATGCTCATGCTAACAAACAAGATATTGGTAGTTACTCATTATTGAGTCAGTATCAGCAAGCTCGTGCAATTGATAGAGATAAAACGGTCACCATGACGGATGGTTTGGTTCGCCTATTTGCTAACCGTTGTTTACCGCTAGTTGTCAGCCGAAATTTGGGCTTAATGGCAATGGAAATATTGCCACCAGTACGTGATATTTTAGCTCGCCAGACATTGGGTTGGGTTGCGCACCAATAACCACGAAACAAAGAGGAATAAAAAAATATGCAATCGTTTGATGTGGTTATCGCCGGTGGTGGTATGGTGGGACTTGCACTTGCTTGTGGCCTTGAAGGTAGTGGTTTGCGCGTTGCAGTGATTGAAAATTACCCCCCTAAAATGCCATTTTCAGTCAGTGAACCTTATTCATTGAGAGTCTCTGCAATTAATGCGGCGAGTGAAAAACTATTAACCCATTTAGGTGTTTGGTCTGCTATCAAGTCTATGCGAGCGTCTGCCTATAATGGAATGGAAGTGTGGGATAACGCTAGTTTCGGGCGCATTTCTTTTTCAGCAAAAGAGCGAAATCTTACTCATTTAGGCCATATTATTGAAAATAATGTGGTACGAGATGCCTTATGGCAAAAGGCTTCTGAGCTACGCGATGTCACTTTATTGTCGCCTGCCACCATTAAAAAGGTGGTATGGGGTGAAAATGATGTGTTTGTCACTCTTGATGATGAGAACATGCTAACGGCTCGCTTGATTGTGGGTGCTGATGGGGCTAATTCATGGTTACGAAATCATGCAGATATCCCATTAACTTTTTGGGATTATGAACATACAGCCTTGGTGGCTACCATTAGGACTGAATTTCCGCATGATGGTATTGCTCGTCAGGCATTTAATGGCGAAGGTATTTTAGCTTTCTTACCATTAAGCGATCCGCACCTTTGTTCTATTGTTTGGTCTCAGCCCGCAACTGAAGCTGCAAGGCGTCAAGCACTTGATAAAGCCAGTTTTGAAAAAGAATTAGCGGTAGCATTGGATATGAGCTTAGGCTTATGCCAACTTGAAAGTGATAGACTCACGATTGCGCTGACAGGTCGCTATGCACGGCAATTCGCAGCGCAACGTCTGGCTTTACTGGGCGATGCAGCTCACACCATTCATCCATTAGCAGGTCAAGGCGTCAATCTTGGCTTCATGGATGTGGCAATGTTGCTAGGCGAAATCAAAAGGTTACATCGTGAAGGTAAAGATTTTGGTCAATACCTTTATCTACGTGATTTTGAACGCAGTCGCAAGCACAGCGCAGCAGTGATGCTCGCGGGTATGCAGGGGTTCCGTGAATTGTTTGAAGGTAATAATCCAGCTAAGAAATTATTACGTGATATTGGATTAGTGCTTGCAGATAGTTTACCGGGCGTTAAACCTCAGCTATTGAACCATGCTATGGGGCTTTTGGATATGCCTAAATGGCTAGAGCAGCTACAAGTGGAAGTGACTAATTAATACACTATCTTTTGCTAAAGGGCTGCAAATGCAGCCCTTTATATTGTTAAGTGTGTTTATCTTGTTACTTTAGGGCTTCCATATATTTTATTAACCACACTGGAGATCACTACAGTTATAGGTTAAATCAGGCAGTTTCGCTTTTTTACCTTCAATCAGCTTTTCAAGAGCTACCCAATCACCATGGACTTGACCACTATGATGTGGGGTGAGTTCTTTTTTCATAGAAAAATTAGGGTCATTTATTAGTGATTTTAATTTATTATCACACTGTTGATAGTGAACTAAGGCTCGAATGTAAGCATCACGGTCAGTGTCAGTATAACCGTCGGACATCCTCCCATAAACGTCATCTGTGCCATTATTTTCTATGGTAAAATAAGTGTCTCTCATCCATTCGATATTATTAGCTAGTTCTTTGGATTTAACTTTTATTTTATCAATTAATGATTCTGATTTTGATTTTGAATCTGTAGTTTTTAAATTATCAATTAATAGCAGCATTGGTTTTTCTTGTATTTCTGTAGGGATGTGATTCGCACTTAGTTCTACTACATACGAGTTTTGATGGAGTGAACTGCGTTGCTTTTGAGTTTCTATGTTTTGAGGATTGTTGTGTCTTGCTACATAAGAATTTGAACTTGTACTGATAGAATACATATTAACTTCCTATTGTTTAATATACCGATTAGGTATTTATCCTTAGTTAATTATGCTGATTTTTTTGTTTTTAAATATCATATTTCGATGGATTAAACCGTCATCTTTATTCCTTTCTTTTTAAAATCTTAATTTCCTCAAGCTCATTGGCATCTAAAAAATAAATTTCATTTATAACTGAGAAAAACTAATTACATGCACTTTTCGCATTAGTTTTACTTATATTGTAGGTTTGAATTTTATTAGGCATTTTATTAGTGATCAGTAGCTACTGATGAATTTTTAGTCTGTTCTACCTCTGATGTACGGCTTTTGAGTGATCATTCTCAATTTTTTAACAAAAAGCACTGGTAAAGTCAGAGCGTAATTAGTAATACAGAAGAATAGTTGCCCTATTTTTTTTTATAGAATCGAACCATAAACAATGGTAGGTTTTTAACAATATTATCGTTTGCGTCAGGTGAAAAGTACCAACAGACTTATTACCAATGGGTATTTTTAATCACGCAATCACCCTATGGCATAATTTTGCCATATCAATGATGCAAAGAGGGGATTCATGGTAAAGCAAACAACACTATATGAAGAACATATAGCCTGTGGTGCAAAGATGGTGGATTTTCATGGATGGATGATGCCACTGCATTATGGTTCGCAAATCAATGAACATAATTTCGTGAGAACCGATGCAGGGATGTTTGATGTTTCCCATATGACAATTGTTGATTTTCATGGGGAAGGTTGTCGTGATTTTCTTCGTTATCTACTCGCCAATGATATCGCAAAATTAACAGATAAAGGTAAAGCCCTGTATACAGGGATGCTTAATGCATCTGGTGGTGTTATTGATGACTTAATTGTTTATTACCTCGAAGATGATTTTTATCGTTTAGTGGTTAACTCGGCAACTCGCGATAAAGATATAGCTTGGATGGAACAACACGCCAAAGGCTATGCTGTCGATATTCAAGTTCGTGATGACCTGGCGTTACTTGCCGTGCAAGGCCCACAAGCGACACAAAAAGTACATTCACTGCTAAGTGATGAACAATGTTTGGCTATCAAAGATATGAAGCCATTCTATGGTGTCCAAACGGGAGATTTGTTTATTGCGACTACAGGTTACACGGGTGAAAAAGGTTATGAAATTGCAATGCCAAAAACGCAGGTGGTTGATTTTTGGCACAAGTTACTAAAAGCGGGTGTTCATCCAGCCGGACTTGGTGCGAGGGATACTTTGCGCCTAGAAGCGGGCATGAATCTCTATGGACAAGATATGGATGAGACTATCTCTCCTCTTGCCGCTAATATG
Source organism: Providencia sp. (assembly GCF_052096715.1). NCBI lineage: Bacteria > Pseudomonadati > Pseudomonadota > Gammaproteobacteria > Enterobacterales > Morganellaceae > Providencia > Providencia sp. The sequence continues at coordinate 883 of NZ_JBQDNB010000018.1, read as the reverse complement.
GGGTGGACGATTGCTTGGAAGCCCGAAGATCGTCAATTTATTGGGCGCGAAGCGTTAGAAAAACTGCGTGAGCAAGGAACCGAAAAACTCGTCGGTATTGTGATGCGCGATAAAGGTATACTGCGTGCTGAGCAAGTTATTCGTTTTACTGATGAGTTAGGGAAACTACAAGAAGGGGTCATTACAAGTGGTTCATTCTCGCCAACCTTAGGTTTCAGTATTGCACTAGCTCGAGTACCTAATAGCATACAAGACAAAGCAATCGTTGAAATTCGCCATCGCGAAATGCCAGTGGAAGTCGTAAAACCCGGTTTTGTTCGTGAAGGTCAACGTTTGGTTTAATTTCGATTTAATTATATTAATAAATATTCAAAATAATAGAGAGGCTAATGATGAGTAATACACCAGCAGAATTAAAATATACCCGTGAACATGAATGGGTGCGTGACGAAGGTAATGGCGAATATACTGTGGGTATTACAGAGCATGCACAAGAAACATTAGGTGATATGGTTTTTGTTGATTTGCCTGACGTCGGTAACGTGGTAGATGCGGGTGATGATTGCGCGGTTGTTGAATCAGTGAAAGCGGCATCAGATATTTATGCACCGTTAAGTGGTGAAATTATTGCAGTAAATGAAGATCTTAATGATTCACCAGAACTGGTAAACGAACAGCCATATCAAGATGGTTGGATTTTCCGCATTAAGATTTCGGATGAAGCGGAGCTGGCGGATTTGATTGATGCTGATGCTTATATTGCGTTGATTACTGAAGAAGACTAAATATTCGTTATATTGCGAGCTGCAGCGTTGTTGGCTGCGTTCACTAACCCTAGTCACATACTTATGTATGCTCCTAGGGCTTAGCTTCACATATCCGT